>JANMYN010000596.1:0-3423 GCA_031382195.1 Betaproteobacteria bacterium | reverse complement strand
GCGGCGCCGACTGATTGCACCTGCCGCAGGTCTTCAACGCAGCGGATACCGCCCGCCGCGAAAACCTGGCAGCCGGTCACGCGTTTGGCCAGCGCGACGATCAACGCCAGATCCGGTCCCTTGTCGCTGCCGACGCGCTGCAGGTTCATCGCGAGCACACGTTGCGGCCAGTAGAGTTCGGGATGCGTGAGCAGCGCCGGCGGACCCATGAAATCGTTTCCCTGATAGTCGAGCGAGAGCACTGGAGCGGGATCCATGCAGCGTTCGCGCACCACGGACAGGAATGCTGCATCGAGTAGGGATTCGCTGCCGATTACAGGCCGGCCCACACTCGCGTCAAGCCAGTGTTCGAGCGCTGTTTCGTCGGCAATGCCGGCATCTGCCCAGATTTCGAGTCCGGGGTTGTGCTGATGGATGCTGCGGATGCTCTCAAGGTTGTCGCCGCGTCGCTGGATGGCATCGAGGTCGGCGACATACAGGGTTCGAAAAGGATGAAGTTCGAGCAAGGCTTTGACGATTTTCGATGGCTCCGCGCTGGGGCTCAGCCGCGAGCGGACTGGCCGGTATTCTTCGCGCCGGCCTTCGCGGGCATGGACTACCATTCCACCCTTGAGGTCGATGACGGGAATCAAGTTGAAACTGGCCACGGGTAACCTTTTTTCATGAAGATTCTGGCGTACGAGCACATCACCGGCGGCGGAATGCTGGGCGACGCGAAGATGTCCGCGCTGGCGCCGGAAGGCGAGGCGATGCTGCGCGCCCTGGTGGATGATCTCACGGCGATTCCGGGTGTGGAAGCTGCCGTCATGCGCGATGCGCGTTTGGGCGCCGATTTGCCCGCAACCGTGCATCCCGTCAGCAATGCCTCCGATTTCTGGCCGGCCATTCGCCGTGCGGTGCGCGACGCCGATGCGATATGGCCGATCGCACCCGAGCAGGGCGGCATGCTGTTGCGGATCACGGACGAAATCCTGCGGGCGGAACGCGTGCTGCTTGGATGCCGGCCGGATGCTGTGAAGATAGCAACGAGCAAACATGCAACGGCGGATGTTCTCGCTCGCGCGGGGATTGCCACGATTCCCACTTACTTGGATGAGCGAAGCGTTCCGCCTGAAATCGGCGCGATTGTAGTCAAGCCCAACGACGGTGCAGGATGCCAGGAAACGCTGCTGTTCCGCAGCCGATCGCAGTTGCGGGTCTGGCTCCAGACCAATGGAAGGGCCGGGCTGGTATTCCAGCCTTACATTGATGGCGATGCCCGGAGTTTGTCGCTGCTGTGTTGCGATGGCCGCGCACGCTTGCTGGCCTGCAATCGCCAGAAAGTCAGCGTTGCCGGCGGCGCCTTTGAATTTTCCGGCGTGAGCGTGGGAGCGGTGGCCGATGAGGGCGGACGATATGTAGCGCTGGCGAGCAACATCGCGCGCGCCTTGCCCGGACTTTGGGGATATTGCGGAGTGGATTTCATCGAGACCGGGTCGGGACCGATCGTGATCGAAGTGAACCCGAGACTGACGACTTCGTACGCGGGCCTGCGCCGGGCGATCGGAATCAACCCCGCGCAACTCGTACTCAAATTGCCCGGCTCGCTTAACGCCGCCACTGGAGCGATGCATCGAACGCGCGCGGTTGAGGTGGAAGTCGCTCATGCCGGCTGATGTTGTGCTGGGTTGGGATATCGGCGGCGCGCATCTCAAGGTTGCCGCGGTCGATCGCCAAGGCAAGGTGGTGCAGGTCGTGCAACTTCCGTGTCCGCTGTGGCTGGGACTACAGCATCTCGACCGTGCAATTGCCACGGCACTCACGGACATGCCGAGCGCCGGCCTGCACGCGGTCACCATGACCGGGGAGCTGACCGATTTCTTCCGCAATCGCGCCCACGGCGTGAAGACGATCATCGCGCGTTTCGCCAAGCAGGTTCCGTTGGACCGCACCTTTGTCTATGCCGGGCCCGCCGGCTTCCTGACGCCGCAGAGCGCGACGCGGAAAACCGGCGCCGTGGCATCGGCGAACTGGGCCGCCAGCGCGCAACTGGTCGCTAGCCGCGTGCCGGATGCGCTGTTCATCGACATCGGCAGCACAACCACCGATCTGGTCCCCATCCGCGGCGGCGTGCTGAGGGTTCGGGGTTTTAGCGATGCGGACCGGCTGGCCTGCGAAGAGCTGGTATATACGGGCGTAGTGCGTACACCGATCATGGCGCTCGCGGACCGGATTCCATTCGACGGGCAATGGATCCCGGCGATGGCGGAACATTTCGCCACGACGGCGGATGTCTACCGCTTGACCGGAGAACTTCCAGAAGGCGCCGATCAGTTGCCCGCCGCCGACAATGGCGGCAAGACCGTACGCGACAGCGCGCGCCGGCTCGCGCGTATGATTGGTCGCGACCTCGAGTCCGCGCCTCTCGCGCAATGGAAGCAGTGCGCCCGCCATCTGGCCGACCTGCAGGTGTGGCAGATCCGGCAGGCTTGTGAACGGGTGTTGTCACGGACCGTTGCTGTCGATCGCAGTCCGGTCGTGGGAGCGGGCACGGGCAGATTCGTGGTCAGAAAACTCGCTGCCCAACTCGGTCGGCGCTATCGCGATTTCGACTCGCTGATCGATGTGGCACCGGACACGGCATCGTGGGCGTCAAGTTGCGCGCCTGCGGTGGCAGTGGCCGTCCTCGCGCAGGCACGAGCGCGCAAGCGGAAGTAACAATTTGTGGCGCCAAGCTGCCGACCTGTCCGCAGCAATCTCGGGCTATACTTTCCCGTCTAATCAATAGACCGAGGTGCTTCATGAACATGCCCGGTATCGAATTTCTGATCGACCGCAATGGGCGCAAGAAGGCGGTATTGATCGATCTGAAAAAGCACAAGTCGCTTTGGGAAGATCTTTACGACGCCTATCTCGCGTATCGTCGGCGCAATGAACCACGCGAATCGCTGGCAACGGTAAGACGCTTGCTCCAGAAGAAGCCCAAACGTCGTCCGCGTGGCTAAGTGGGTCGTCAAGCTCGGCGGAAGCCTTGCCAACTCCGAAGAGTTGCCGCGGTGGCTCGACGTCATCGCTACCGCAGGTGCGGGGAAAGTCGTACTGGTTCCGGGTGGCGGTCCCTGGGCGGATGAGGTCCGCGCAGCGCAGAAGCGCGAAGGTTTCGACGATCACGTCGCGCATCGCAAGGCGCTGCGGGCGATGGAGCAATACGGAAAAGTGCTTGCGGGAATGCGGGCGAACCTTTTCCCGGCGGCTGGCATCGCTGAGATTCATGAAGCGCTGCGCAACGGCCGGATCGCGGTGTGGATGCCTTACGAAATGGTGGTCGCCGATCCTTCCATTGGCTTCGGTTGGTATGTATACATTCGGTTGTCGCCCGATGATCAACGCTTTATCCTGACGGCCGGTGCTGGAGCTGTTGGCGTTCTGGTTTGCACCGGTTCG
>JANMYN010000570.1:0-2243 GCA_031382195.1 Betaproteobacteria bacterium | reverse complement strand
CGCCAGAAGGCGGCAGACCAAGTGGAGAAATTAAGGAGATCTGAGCAGTACCGTTAAAACGGGGCTACGACGGACCAGCAATATCAGCGCTTGGAGATTCCTGCCGCTTCCTTATACTCGTTTGCCCGGATTCGGTCAAAGGTCTCATGACAGGCCATGGATGGTTGTTTCGTATGATAAATCCGGGCATTTATATGACCATGGCCTATGCAATATGAGGATGCTCAAGGCCCATATTCCGATTGCCGCCCGTCCCATGAAATCGCGAATCGCCCTGCGCCCACCGGCTTGCCGGGGACAGACCGGGCCGAAATAGAATCTGGGGAGGCGCCATTTTCATTAACACAGGATCGCGTCAATATCACGGTTTCCAAGGAGCAACAATGACTGCGGTTTGCGAACACATGAGCCAGATTCGCGACGTCAAGCCCTCCGCGAAAGGCTGCGAAGATTGCCTGAAGACGGGCGACACCTGGGTGCACTTGCGAATCTGCCTTCAGTGCGGTCACGTGGGCTGCTGCGATTCGTCTAAGAACAAGCATGCCACCAAACATTTTCATGAGGCCGGCCACCCGATCATGCAATCCTTCCAGCCCGGTGAATCGTGGAAATGGTGTTACGTCGACCAGATCTACATCGAATAGCCGGGACGCCTTCGTCGCAGTCGCGTGGTTATTCCGGTGTTGCGTTTTTCGCGTGATCGACCAGCGTTTTTTCCGCTAAGGGTGCATCTGCGGTCAATTCAGGGCGCGAGTGACGCGGTATAGGCAGCGATCGCCACCATGTCTTCTTCGCTCAATCCCGCGACCACCGGTTTCATCAACTCCACCCATTGCCCGTTGCGCGTACCGTGCCGGATATCGTAGAGCTGGCGCATGATGTAGCTTGGCGAACGGCCGGCCAGCGCAGGCACTGGACCAAGGCCTTTCAATCCTACGCCGTGGCAAATCGCACATGGCGTTGTTCTGCCCGCGCCATTTGTGATCAGGATCTCGCCTTTTCGGAGGCTGCCGACCGGCACATACGCGATAAAGCCTGAAGCCGAGTCGCGTAGTTCGGTGCGTTCGAGATTTTCGGGCATTTCGATGATGCGCTGGCCTATCGATTCCGTGCCACCGCTCCCGTCCGCAATCAGCATCCAGCCGCCTACTCTTGTCTTCGGTACCGTATCGGTTTCGACGATCCGGATCCAGGGTGCCGGTTTGAGCGAGGCGAAGTATTCCGCCGCGATCCTTGCGTCCTCCTCGCTGACCAGTTTCGCGACTGCGAGCATCAAATTGACCGGCAGGCTCGCCGGCTCCGAACTCTTTCGCGCGCCGCTCCTGAATTCCGCCACCTGCTGCACGATGTACGCGGCAGGCAGGCCCGCGAGACTAGAGTTTTCCGGGCGGCCAAGCCCGTTCGGCAGATGGCAGTAACCGCACGCGAACTGGCCCGGCTTGATACCGCGCCCGACGACATCGGGCATCGAAGGATGATTGTCGGGATGCCAGTCCGGCGGGCTGAAAAGATCGCGGATCTGCGTAAGCGTGTAGGCGGCAGTACTGTTGGGTACGTGCATCAGCGCGCCGTCATCGGGGACGGGCTTGATGCCGGGAGGATTGACCGGATAGGCCCACACAGGCAGAAGGTCGGCGGCATCGGCGGAGACGCCGGCGGTCATGGCCAGGAAAGCATACGTCAGGGTGACAGCGAACTTGTTCATGGCCCCTCTCAATGTTTTTTTATTGTGTCCTGCGTTTGTATTATAGGCACGGACCACGTGCTGCGTGCTGCGTCTTTGTTCCTTGCAGCCATCTTAGTTTGCTACCCTACATAGTTCACCTGATCATAATCCTCACGGAGGTTGTCATGCGCTACCGCCTTCTCGGCCGTTCCGGCCTGCTCGTTTCGGAAATTTGTCTCGGCACGATGACTTATGGCGGCAAGGGGCGCTGGCAGCCGATCGGGCAGCTCGGCCTTGCCGACGTCGAGGGCCAGATCAAGACCGCTTTCGAGGTGGGTGTCAATTTCATCGATACCGCTGATGTCTATTCCGAAGGCGATTCAGAAACACTGCTTGGCCAGGCGTTGAAAAATCTCAAGTTACCGAGGGAAGAACTGGTCATCGCCACCAAGGTCCGCATACGCATGGGTGCGGGACCGAATCAGGTTGGATTATCGCGCGGTCACATCATGGACGGGGTGAATGCCAGCCTGCGTCGCCTGCAACTGGATCACATCGATCTCTACCAGATCCATGG
>JANMYN010000545.1:0-5064 GCA_031382195.1 Betaproteobacteria bacterium | reverse complement strand
GCCGCGTCGTTCCTGGTCAAGGATCTGCACGTGGATTGGCGCTGGGGTGAGGCCTACTTTGCCCGGAAGCTGAACGATTTCGATCTTGCCGCCAATAATGGAGGATGGCAGTGGTCGGCTTCCACCGGTTGCGACGCATCGCCCTGGTTTCGCATCTTCAACCCGATCACCCAGTCGCAGAACTTCGACGCGGAGGGCCATTTCATCCGAATATATCTGCCGGAGCTTGCCAGGGTCGAAACGAAATTTATCCACGAGCCGTGGAAAATGACGCCCGCCGAACAGCGTGCCGCCGGCGTTGTTATTGACAAAGATTACCCGTCACCGATTGTGGATCATGCGGTGGCGCGCAAACGAACACTGGAAATCTACGCAGCGGTCCGCAAGCAGTGATTGTCTCGACACCCTGGAGTATCAAAAATAAAAAAGCCCCGGCAGGGGCTTTTTCCGCGGACGCACTTCGCAATTCAGTCGAGATACTCGAAGACCTTGACGACCCTTTGCGCTCCGCCCGTCGTTGCAGCAGTCTGCGATGCGGTTTCGGCCTCCGCTCGTGTCACCAGGCCCATCAGGAACACCGTTCCATTTTCCGAGACGACCTTGACATTATTCGCGCTTACCTCCTTGTTTTGCGCGAGCCGGCCCTTGACCCGGCTGGTCAGCAGTGCGTCACTGGCACGGGAAGTTTTCGAACTGATGCCGGCGACAACGATTTCGTTCTGAATATTTCGCACGTTTGGAACTTCGAGAACGAGGACCGAGACATCCTGCTTGATCTCATCGGTCGGAGCCTGCCCACTTAGCAGCACGAAGCGATTGAAGCTGGTAACGTTGATATTGACCTGCTCCCCGTATTTTTCCGTGATTCGATTCCCGGCCTTGATTTCGACGGTCTTATCTTCCAGTACCGTGCCGCTCGAGCGCCGGTCCTCGGCCATCATGACACCGGCGCCGACGCCAGCGCCGATGATCAACGGAATGCACGATTGAAGAAAAGGGGCAAGGGCAGCGATTATCACTACCAGACGAATAGTCGATTTCATTCATTCCACTCCTAGCAACAGACAATCGATTGCATCGCACATGCAATGCAGGCAAAGCAGATGAACTTCCTGGATGCGCGCGGTCCTGTCGGTGGGCACGCAGATATGCACGTCGCTTGGTCCAAGCAAGGCTGATATTTTTCCGCCTTTCTTTCCGGTAAGCGCAATAACGTCCATCTGACGGTCGTGCGCGGCTTGTATGGCTTCCATTACATTGCGCGAATTACCGCTGGTCGAAATTGCCAGCAGCAAATCGCCTGGCTGGCCCAGCGCCCGCACCTGTTTGGAAAATACTTCGTTGAAGTCGTAGTCATTTGCTATGGACGTAAGTGTTGATGTATCGGTGGTCAAAGCCATAGCGGCCAGGGGCGGGCGCTCCATTTCGAAACGATTGAGCAGTTCTGCAGCGAAGTGCTGCGCGTCAGCCGCAGATCCGCCGTTTCCGCAAGACAGGATCTTGCCTTCCTTCATCAGACACTGGACCATGCGCTCGGAAGCGCTGGCAAGAGGCCGAGCGAGCACGTCCATCGCTTGCAGCTTCAGTTGGGCACTGTCGGTAAAATGCTGATTGATTCGGCTGATCAGGTCCATCGGTTACGGTTGTCCATGTCACCACCGAATTATTGCACAAAGCCTCGCCCGCATTCGTCCTGGAATCACTTATTCGCCGAATGCATTTTGAATCCATTCGAGTTCTTTTGTGTCGCCGCTAAGCAACACTGCATCGAAGCGGCATGCGGGAAACTCCTTTAGTGCGGCCAGATAGTGCCGGGCGGCGCGTAATAGCTTTTCGCGTTTGGCGGCGGTTATGCTCTCGACCGCACCCCCAAAGGATTTACTGCGTCTATAGCGCACTTCGACAAAAACAAGCGTGTGGCCCTCAGTCATGATCAGATCGATCTCGCCGAAGCGGCAATGGTAGTTGCGCGCGAGCAGGCGCAGCCCCCGTCCGGTGAGAAAATCCGCGGCTGCGTCCTCGGCCAATGCGCCGAGCGCGCTCATCGAACGAGGAGCCCTTCCAGCAGCCTGGCGCTTCCTTGGGAAAACTGCGCCGGGACCAGCGTACGAACGAACTGGTGAGCTTGATTGAGAGTGATCGTTCCAGTGACGCCGTCCAGTGGCTCCATCGTTTCGTAGGGACGCAGCAACTCCTGGACAAGACGGTAGGCATCGATCCCCAGCGCATAGAAGCGCTCCTGATCAAGCCCCGCGCGCTGCGCGTCCGGACGCGAATAACTGATGACCGCAGGGTGATCCGGCTGCAGCAGCCACGGCATGTCGAGAAAACGCACGCCGTCCAGATCGTAATTTGCCAAAGCGTCCGCGTTCGACGTGAATACCATCGAAGTTGCATAGATCGGATTGGATGAGCCAATATACGAGCGAATGAATCTTGCCCGAGCGGCATCGAGCGACATGAAGACGATATCCGCTTTCGAATTCGCAACTTGATCGCGCAACTTGGCCAGGGTTGGCGCATCGGTTGTGTAGCTGAATTGCCCGGTTACTTCCGCACCGAGTTTTTTCCACTCCTCGGAGAATGCCTGCGCGATGCGGCCACCTAGAGACGTGTCGCCCACAATGATGAAAGCCTTGGTGCCACCATTTCGCAACGCAAACTGCGCCATCTGGCGGGCCTCGCCCTCAATTTTCAGGCCATACACATACAGGTCGCGTGGGAGCGAAATTTCCTCCTCGGGTATGTTCAGCGCCAATGTTGGCACGCTGACAATGCCGCTTTGCGCCAACGACGTTACGCCATTTCGGGTCAAGGGGCCGATGACCGCGCGCGCTCCCATCGACGTGGCGCGCTGATAAGCGGAAAGAATCTGCTGAGGATCTTCGCTCGTGGCATAAACTCTGACTTTCAAGCTGCCGGTCTGCCCATTGCCAGCAGCATTCAGTATCCCCAGCCGCACGGAATCGGCGTATTTGCCAAAGGAATTGGATTGCAACGGCAGTATCACGGCAATGTGGGGTTCCGCGACTGAAACGTTGTTGCCGAGGTCTTCGGCCGCGGCCAAGGCGGTAGCTAAGGCGAGAAACGCCCAGTATAGTAATGTCCAGACCAACAAAGACAAGGCCGGGCGAAGTTGCATAGCGAAAGCACGGAAGTGGCCGAGCCGACATTATATGTGGTGGCCACCCCGATCGGAAATCTTCGAGACATCACACTTCGAGCGCTCGATACGCTGAAATTAGTGGATGCGATTGCCGCCGAAGATACCCGGGTATCGCGCAAGCTGCTGGCGCATTTTGGAATTCAGGCAGACCTTATATCGGCGCATGCGCACAATGAACGCGACGCGGCTAAACGGCTGGTGGATTTATTATCGCAAGGCAAGTCCGTCGCGCTGATATCGGACGCAGGCACTCCGGCTATTAGTGATCCCGGCGCAATTGCCGTCGCGCAGGTCAGGGCGGCCGGATTTCGCGTGGTATCAGTCCCGGGCGCCAGTGCGATTACAACTGCGATTGCAGCTGCGGGTTTGCAGTGCGCGTCCTTCTGTTTTCACGGTTTTCTTCCTGCGCGCAAAAGCGAGCGCGGGAAGATGCTGGCGGCATTAACGGCACGGCACGAACTTCAGGTGTTCTATGAGGCTCCGCATCGCATAATCGAGTCCGTGGAGAGCATCGCTATAGCATTCGGCGGCGATCGCCGCATCGGCATTGCGCGCGAGCTGACCAAGCTGTTCGAGCAGGTGCATGTGTGTCGCCTCGACGAGGCGGTCGTGTGGCTTGGGCAGAGCGAAAACCATCGGCGCGGAGAGTTCGTACTGCTGGTGGAGGGTTACCCAGACGAGTCTGATGCACACGGCGAATCGGACTCAACACGCGTGCTTGAAATTCTGCTCAATGAGTTACCGCTGAAACAGGCAGTCGAGCTGGCGGCCGACATTACCGGCGTACGGAAAAACGCCCTTTACGAACGGGCGCTGAATTTGAAAAAAGCAGACAGCCCTGACGTCAAATGATTCGCGAAAACCATTTTTCTTCAGTTGCCATCCCAATATGGACCGCATAACGCTGACAAAGCCGGACGATTGGCACCTTCACCTGCGTGACGGCGATGCGTTGAAATCTGTGCTTGCGGACACCGCTCGTCGCTTTGCCCGCGCGATCGTGATGCCCAACCTGATGCCGCCGGTGATGACGGTCGCCGCGGCCACAGAGTATCGCGACAGAATAATGTCGGCCCTGCCACCCGGCAGCGAGTTCGAGCCGTTAATGGCGCTTTACCTCACGGATAACACAAGGCCCGCAGAAATACACAAGGCCAAGGCGAGCGGCATCGTATTTGCGGTGAAGTACTACCCAGCGGGAGCGACAACAAATTCCGATTCCGGGGTAACCGACCTCCGAAAATGCATCGATACGCTGGAAGCTATGGCCGAAACGGGAATGCCGCTACTGATTCATGGCGAGGTCACCGATGCACAGGTCGATGTCTTCGATCGCGAAAAAGTCTTCATCGAGCGCATCTTGATTGCCCTGACTCGGCAGTTGCCGGGACTAAGAATCGTAATGGAGCACATCACAACAGCCAATGCGGTCAAGTTTGTGCTAAGCGCGCCGGACAGCGTGGCTGCGACGATTACGGCGCATCATCTCCTGCTGAACCGAAACGAACTCTTCCGGGGAGGAATTCGCCCCCATTATTACTGCTTGCCGATCCTGAAGCGCGAAGAACACAGGCTCGCGTTGGTCAAGGCCGCTACCTCGGGCAATCCGAAATTCTTCCTCGGGACCGACAGCGCGCCCCATGCACGCCACGCCAAGGAATCCGCCTGTGGTTGTGCGGGTATCTACACCGCGCATGCCGGCATCGAGCTTTACGCGGAAGCGTTCGATATCGCCGGGAGTCTGGACAAACTCGAGGGATTTGCGAGCTTTCACGGTGCTGACTTCTACGGCCTTGCGCGAAATCACCGGCAAATTACGCTCGTAAGAAGTGCATGGTCCGTGCCCGAAGAAATCCGCTATGGCGACGGCACCTTGGTCCCGCTGCGCGGCGGGTCCA
>JANMYN010000386.1:0-5598 GCA_031382195.1 Betaproteobacteria bacterium | reverse complement strand
CGCCTTGTCGCCCAGCCCGTCCTTCAACCCCTTCACGTAGTCTTTTCCGTAGTCGTCGTTCTGATACAGGATCGCGATCTTTGCGTTGGGCTTGTTCTCGAGAATGTAATTCGCGTAGATGTGCCCCTCGGCCTGGTAGTTGAGGTTGAAGCCCATGGTCCACGGAAAATTTTTCGGATCCCCCCACTTGGTGGCGCCGGTGTTGACGAAGATGTGCGGGATACCCTTGACGTTGACGTACTTGTGGATCGCCGAGTTCGGCGGCGTGCCCAGCGTACCGGCCAGAAACAGCACCTGTTCCTGTTCGACCAACTTGCGCACCTGCTCGACCGTACGCGGCGGGCTGTAGCCGTCGTCGAGACTGATGAATCTGATCTTGCGGCCGTTGACGCCGCCCTGATCGTTGATCATCTTGAAGTACGCCGCCTCAGCCCGGCCGATGGTGCCGTAGGCCGAGGCCGGTCCGCTGTAGGGATTGGTACTGCCGATCTTGATCTCGGTGTCGCTTGCTCCGGGGTCGTACTTCTTTTCCGCATGGCTCGCCTGCGAAACGGCCGCCGCAAGGGCAACCGCAAACAGTGCTCGAAAAATTCGCAACATGATGATCGTCTTCCTCTCAGAAAATTGTTCTCGTAACCCCACAACCTCGATCGCTACCCGCTAAATCATGAGCAGTAAACGAAGCCTAGCTACTTGCCCAGCACCTCGCCGAACAACACCCAGCGTTTGCCGTCGAAGCGGGCGAGTTGAATCTGGTCGACAGGGTAGAAATCCGCGGCACTGGTATTGATCTTGATTCCAGGCAGCAACATCGGCAAGGCCAGGTCCTTCAAGTTAGCTGCCTGCCGCATGATGTTCTCACGCGTGAGATCGTCGCCGCACTGTTTGAGAACCTGTACCAGGGTTTGGGCTACCAGGTAGCCGTATACGTTAAAACCATCGTTCACGTTGCCATCCGGATAGTACTTCTTTATCCATCCCTGCCACGCCTTCATCGCCGGATCGTTTGCCCATTGAGGATCATTGGGATCTTTGAAGTACAAAGCCGTCACGAGGCCGACCGATTTTTCCAGACCCGCGGGTTCGAGCACTGCAGCAATGGAAGTCGAGACATTGTTCAAAAAGGTCAGAGGCCTCCAGCCTACGTCGTAGGCCTTGCGGATCGCCTGGGCCGCAAACTTCGGTGTCGCAATGATGAACAGAGTATCCGCGCCTGACGCCTGGAGGGTGACGATCTGCGAGTCAACCGTCGGATCGGTGACTTCGTAGCTGACCTCCCTGGCGATGAGTTTCTCGGCATGCTTCCCCAGCCCGTCGTGAAATCCCTTCAGGTAATCCTTGCCGTAGTCATCGTTCTGGTACAACACCGCGATTTTGGCATCGGGCTTGTTCTGCAGGAGATATTTAGCATACAGGTGTGCCTCGGTCTGGTAATTCGGCTGCCAGCCCATGGTCCACGGAAAGTTCTGCGGATCCCCCCATTTGGTGGCGCCGGTTGCGACAAAGAGCTGCGGCACTTTTTTGGCATTCATGTACTTGTGGATTGCGGTATTGCTTGGCGTGCCAAGGCTCTGGAAAAGAAGCAACACCTCATCCTGCTCCACCAGGCGTCTGACTTGCTCGACGGTCTTCGGCGGACTGTAGGCATCATCCAGGCTGATGAACACTATCTTGCGGCCGTTGACCCCGCCTTGATCGTTGATCATCGCGAAGTATGCGGACTCCGATCGCGCGATGGTGCCGTAGGCCGAAGCCGGGCCGCTGTAGGGATTGGTGTTGCCGATCTTGATTTCGGTATCGGTCACCCCCGGACCATACTTCTTCTGCGCCAGTGCTGGAGTCGATGCGACAGCAACGCAGACAGTCAATCCCACTACCCACATAAGTTTGCTATTCATGCTTTTCTCCCCCGGCCCAGTCTCCCATATCAATGCGGTCCGGATGCTCGACGCATGCCCCGCATGCGCATCCATACAAGTCGCACAAATCCCGCGACCCCGGTCGGCATCAGATAAACAAATGCAAGCAGAAACACGCCGTAGATCGCCCATGGCGCGGCCTTGGATATCTGGTCGGCGAAATTCGGTACGAACTGAATGAACAGCGCGCCATAGAACGCGCCCGAAATCGACGCGACGCCACCGATGACGATGCCGATCAGGAAACTGATCGACAGTCCAGCGGTGAAACTGTCGGGCGCCACGAACTGAACGACGATCGCCCCGAGAGCGCCCGCGACACCGGTAAACAATGCGCTGACGCCGAACGCGAGCGTCTTGTACAGCGCACTGTGAACACCCATCGCCTCCGCCGCGACAGGATGATCGCGGATCGCCACCAGCGCGCGACCGACGCGTCCACGCAGCAGGTTCCAGCCGATCGCGAACATCAATACCAGGATCACGAGCGTGAACAGATACAGCCACTGATCGGGCGTGACCTTCAGCCCAAAGGGCGCGACCGGCTTGATGATCACGATGCCCTGCACGCCGCCTGTCCACTGCTCGATGTGCTTGTACTTGAGGATCTGCGGCATCGCCACCGCCAGCGCAAAAGTTGCGAGCGCCAGGTAATGGCCGCGCAGGCGCAGCGCCGGCAATCCGAACAGGAAACCGAACACGAAGCACACCAGCCCGGCCACCGGCAAAGTCGCCCAGTACGGCCAGCCAAAATGGTCCATCAGGATCGCCGCGACGTAAGCGCCGATGGCGTAGAAGGCGCCATGCCCGAGCGATATCTGGCCGTTGTAGCCGGTCAGAATGTTCAATCCCAGCAAAACGATCGCGTAGATCAGCACGAGGTTGAACTGGAATACGCGGTAGTTGCTGACCAGAAACGGCAGAGCTACGGCACCCGCAAGCACTACCGCCAGGCCGATTGCCTTCCAGGCGCGCAGCGATACGCCCGCGTAGCGGGGAGTCAACACATCGGCAGTGGTAACAACTTCGATCATAAGATTCGTGAATGTCGTGAATACCGTGAATTTCGCAACTGAGCAGCCCTCGTTTTATCGCCCTCGCCCGATATAGCCGAATGCCCGGATGAAGCCAGGAGTAACCTTTTAGGCCCGTATTTTCTGGGTGACCGTTCCACATCCCCGCGTGTTTGCGTCACTCAGTACTCAGTCCTTTACTTTCCTCTTTCCGCTCACCCCTCGCGCCTCGCCCTCTCCTCATACCCTCGAGACGAAAACCTTGCCGAACATGCCGGTCGGTTTGAACAGCAACACGCCGATGATCAGCACCAGCGCAACGGTGAGTTTCAACTCGGTGCCGATCACGTAGGCGCCCAGCAGATTCTCCAGAACTCCCACGGTGAAACCGCCCACTACCGCGCCGAACGGGCTGTCAATGCCGCCCACCAGCGCGGCCGCAAATGCGTACAACAAAACGCCCGACATCATGTTGGGCTCCAGGTAGACGACGGGCGCGACCAGCATGCCGGCCACGGCGCCGACCGCCGCTGCCAGGCCCCAGCCCAGCGCCAGCATCCAGCCCACGCGGATGCCCACGAGCCGGCTGGACAGCGGATTCTGCGCTACCGCCCGCATCGCCAGGCCCAGCGGCGTGAAGCGGAAAAACAGGTACAGCCCCACCAGGACCGTCAGGGTGATGCCGATGGAGCCAAGTTCGTGAGATGAAATGTAGCGATTGCCAAACAGCGGCTGTTCCGGGAACGGGCTGGGAAAGGTCTTGATGGTATAGGTGAAGATCCATCCGGCCACGCTGTTGAAGATGACCAGCAGCGCGACGAATACCGTGATGATCGACAGCACCGGTGCATGTTCGACGGGCCGGATGATCACGCGCTCGATAACGATTCCCGCAACAAATGAAATCAGCACTGTGAGCAGAAACGCCCACCAATACGGCACGCCGCCATCGATCATGCTCCACGCCAGATAGGTCGAGAACATCGCCATTTCGCCCTGGGCGAAATTGATGTGATTGGTAGACTGGTAAATCATCACCAGTGCCAGCGCCAGGCTGGCGTAAATACCGCCAGTTGCCAGTCCTGAAAACACCTGATGCAGAAATGCTTCCATTGATTTCCCTCGATGCCGTCAGTAACCCAGGTAGGCGCGCCGCACGGTCTCGTCGGATCGCACCGCCTCGGACGTGCCGGACATGACGACCTGTCCAGTCTCCAGCACGTAGGCATTATCGGCGAGGTCAAGGGCCAGCCCCGCGTTTTGCTCGACCAGCAAGACGCTGACGCCTTCTTCGGCATTGATGGCGCGCATGATGCCGAATATGTCCTGCACGACCAGCGGCGCCAGACCGAACGACGGCTCATCGAGCAACAGCATCCGCGGGCGCAGCATCAAGGCCCGCGACACCGCAAGCATCTGCTGCTCGCCTCCGGAAAGCGTACCGGCTTGCTGGCGGCGCCGCTCCTTCAACCTCGGGAAATAAGTGAAAACCCGTTCCAGATCCTGTGCGATAGCGCCTCGATCCTTGCGTGTATACGCCCCGATCCGCAGATTCTCTTCGGCAGTCAGATCGAGGAAAGTCCCCCGGCCGTCGGGCACGTGGGCAACGCCGAGCCGCGTGATGTCTTCGGTGGCGAGACTTTCGATCGACCGTCCGTCGAAGCGGATCGAACCGCGCCTGCCTATCATGCCGCTCACCGCGCGCAGCAGCGTGGTCTTGCCGGCCCCATTGGCGCCGAGAATGGCGGTGATGCCTCCTTGTTCCACCGCGAAGGTCACGCCGCGCACGACATCTGCCGCGTTGTAGCCGGCACACAGATCGGTGACCTCCAACAATGCCATCAGGATTCCTTACCCAGATACGCGCGGATAACATCCGGGTTGCGCTGGACTTCCGAGGGCACCCCTTCGGCAATCTTTTTTCCAAAGTTGAGCGCGACGACCTTGTCGGAAAGCTGCATCACCAGGCCCATGTGATGCTCGACCAATAGCACCGTGGCACCGAGCTGATCGCGGATACGCCGGATCAGCGAAGCCAGCGATTCGACTTCCTCGTGGTTGAGTCCCCCGGCCGGTTCGTCGAGCAGCAGCAGCCGGGGCTCGGCTGCCAGCGCGCGCCCCAATTCCACCCGCTTCTGGGTCCCGAATGGCAGATCGGCCACGCGTGCCTGCGCAACCGCCTGCAGATCCAGCAGTTCGATCAGATTCCGCGCTTTCGCCTCGACCCGCGCCTCCTCGCGCGCCACCAGCGGCATGCGCAATGCATTGGCGAGGAAACCGCCGCGGCTGCGGCAATGTGCTCCCACCATGATGTTGCGCAGCACGCTCATGGTCCGGAACAAGGCGAGATTCTGGAAGGTGCGCCCAATGCCGGACGCTGCTATGCCGTGGCGCGGGATCTCGAGTAGCGAGCGCCCGACGAAGAAAATGCTTCCAGCCTGAAACGGGTAAAGGCGCGACAGACAATTGAACAGGGTGGTCTTGCCGGCTCCATTGGGGCCGATCACGCCGACAATCCGGCCCGGCATGACGTCGAACGAAACATCCTCCAGCGCGACGATGCCACCGAAACGCACGGTAAGATCGGAAACGCGCAACAACGGTTCTTCGCGAGCACCGATTCCCGGGATCGCGCTGTCCATTTTTTTTTGTTCGCCCACGGTGCT
>JANMYN010000468.1:0-7148 GCA_031382195.1 Betaproteobacteria bacterium | reverse complement strand
CTGGCGACCGCGACGACAAGCGCAAGCGCCAGCAGGCGTTGCTCGCCTGCGCGCCAGTCGCGCGCCAGCATGCGCATCGCCAGCATCAGTACCGTGCCCGGGCCGAGATCAGCGCCGTTCATCGTTTGTCAGCCGGCCCGCTGCGAGTCCGATGCGGCGCGGGCAACGCTGCGCCAGCACTTCATCGTGCGTGACCAGCAACAGCGTCGTGCGCGCAACGCGATTCAGTTCGAACATCAGCGCGATGATTTCTTCTCCCGTTGCCGAATCGAGATTGCCCGTGGGCTCGTCCGCGAACAACAATTGGGGGTCGGCCGCAAACGCACGCGCGACCGCGACTCGCTGTTGCTCGCCGCCGGAAAGCTGCCGGGGATAATGCGTGATCCGCGCTTCGAGACCCACCCGCGCGAGCCAGTCGGTTGCGCGCTCCCGCGCATCGGTTCTTCCGGCAAGTTCCAGCGGCAGCATCACGTTTTCCAGCGCCGTCAGCGCGGGCAGCAATTGAAAAGACTGGAAGACGAAACCTACGCGATCGCGCCGCAGCCGCGCGCGACCATCCTCGTCGAGCGCGAACAAGTCGATGCCGTCGATGTGAACCGTCCCTGAAGTCGGGACATCGAGTCCGGCCAGCAATGCCAGCAACGTCGTCTTGCCCGAGCCCGAGGCACCGAGAATGGCGACCGCCTCGCCGCGTTCAATTTCGAGAGAAACATCCTGCAGGATCGTCAACGAGACGGCGCCGGCAAAAACTTGCTTGGTCAAACCCGTCGCCCTCACAATGGGCGCCATGTACTCTTCAGCCATGCGCTCGCTTCTTCTCTTCCTGTTGTCGGTCATGATTCCTCCGTCGGCGGCTCTTGCCGCTTCGAGCATCCTGGTTCTGGGCGACAGTATTTCCGCCGGCTACGGTCTGGCGCAAGGAGAAGGCTGGGTCGCGCTGTTGGAACAGCGCATCCAGCGCGACAAGCTCGACTACCGGGTGGTCAACGCCAGCATCAGCGGCGAGACTACGCTTGGCGGGCTCAATCGCATCACGCCGGCACTCAAGGAGCATCATCCTGCCGTTGTCATCGTCGCCCTCGGCGCCAACGACGGCCTGCGTGGAAATCCATTGGAAGATACCCGCCGCAACCTTATTGCCATCGTCAAAGCCTGCCGCAAGGCCGGCGCAAAAGTCGTGATCGCCGGCATGCGCATCCCTCCGAACTACGGCCGAATCTACGCGCGCCGCTTCGAAGGCCTGTTCGCCGAAGTTGCTAGACAGCAGAATGTTTCCCTGGTTCCTTTCATGCTCAAGGGCTTTGCCGAGGACCGCAAGCTGTTTCAGGCCGATGGCATTCACCCGGCTGCCGGAGCGCAATCGCTCATTCTGGATAATGTCTATCACCGGTTGCGCCCGCTGCTGCTGCCGCGTCCACGACGCTGAAACGAAGAAAACGCCAACCATGACACTCGATTCCCGCACTATCCGCCCGCACATCGTCGGCACGCTGATTTTTATGTTCGCTGTTGTCTGGTTTTGCAATCTCGATTATCGCAGCCTGGTGCGCCCGGACGAGGGGCGTTATGCCGAAATCGCGCGCGAGATGGCGCAAACCGGGGACTGGATTACGCCGCGCCTGAACGGCATCAAGTATTTCGAGAAGCCGCCGCTGCAGTATTGGATGACCGCCGCCGCATACAAGGCATTCGGCGAGCACGAGTGGACGGCGCGGCTGTGGGCGGCCCTGACGGGATTTTCCGGGGTGCTGCTGGTCGGATTCGCCGGGGCGAGATTATTCAGCCGGCGGGCGGGATTTTACGCCGCGACGGTTCTGGCGAGCAGCGTGCTCTACGCTGCGATCGGCCACATCAATACGCTCGACATGGGCGTCACCTTCTGCCTGACCCTGGGTTTGCTCGGTTTCATGCTGGCTCAGCGCGGCGACTCAAGGACGCGCGAAACACGCTTGTGGATGCTGCTGGCGTGGACGGCGATGGGTTTTGGTTTTCTGAGCAAAGGTTTGATCGGTCTGGCTCTGCCAGCCGCTGCCATGTTTGCCTACGCAATGGTCCATCGCGACATTTCATTTCTGAAACGGCTCGAGCCCGTCGCCGGCATCGCCATCATGCTGGCAATCACGCTGCCCTGGATCATCGCGGTGTCGATCGCCAATCCCGAGTTCGCGCATTTCTTTTTCATTCACGAACATTTCCAGCGCTTCCTCACGCAAGTCCATCACCGCACGGCGCCATGGTGGTATTTCATTCCGATCCTGATCGCCGGCATGCTGCCCTGGACGGTGATGCTCGGACCGGCGCTGAATGCTGCATGGAAGGGCGATCCAGTCGCGCGACCGTTCAAGCCGCGGCGGTTTCTGCTGCTTTATACGGCCGTGATTTTCACGTTCTTCAGCGTATCGCAATCCAAGCTACCGTCGTATATTCTGCCAATTTTTCCGGCGCTCGCCCTGGTTCTGGGCGAATGGCTCGCCCGTGTCCGCGGCCGCACGCTGGCGTGGTTGATCCTGCCGGTCGCAGTCCTCGCACTCGCCGGCAGCATCGCATCGCCCCTGGTGGCGGATTACCCCAGCGAAAAGGTACCGGCAGCGCTCTACGCGCTCTTCAGCAAATGGATACTCGCGGGCGCCCTCACATTGCTAGCGACCTCATGTGTGGCGATATTTTTCGCCTGGCGCGAGCGCATTGAAGCTGCGCTCGTCGCGCTCGGCACCGGAGGATTGCTGTTTGTCCAGATCATCATGACCGGACATGAAACGCTGTCGCCTTCTTATTCCACGGCCCATCTTGTCGGCACGATCAGTCCGCTTCTGGACGCCGATACGCCTTTCTACAGCGTGCGCACCTACGAACACACGCTGCCTTTCTATATCAAACGCACCGTGACGCTGGTCGAATACGGCGACGAAATGGGATTCGGACTGCAACAGCAACCGGAACTGGAGATTCCGACCATGGAGGAATTCGAGGCGCGGTGGCGCAGCGATCGCAAGGCACTGGCGATCATGGGGCCGGATATCTACGCTGAATTGACGCGACGCGAACTGCCGATGCGCCTGCTCGCGGAAGATGCGCGCCGTGTTATCGTATCAAAACCATGACTTTTCTAAGTTTCACGCTGGTACTCACAGGTGTCCTGCTGAACGCGGCGGCGCAACTGCTCCTGAAGGCCGGAACCAACAGTATCGGGGCATTCGCCTTTACCGCCGACAACCTGGTTCCGGTCGGTATCAAAGCCGCCTCCAATCCTTTCATCGTCAGTGGCCTTGGCTGTTACGCCGTCAGTGTGGTGGTCTGGATCATGGCACTGTCGCGCGTTGAGGTCAGCCTTGCCTATCCGATGCTCTCGATCGGCTATGTGGTCAACGCCATCGCCGCGTGGTATCTGTTCGGCGAAGCACTGGGTGCGCAGCGCATGGTCGGTATCGGCACCATCATCGTCGGCGTTTTTCTGGTGGCGCGCTCATGACCGCGCGTGCTTCGGTCGTTGCCTACCTGCCTTTCGCCCGACCGTCGATCGACGAGGAATCCATAGCCGGCGTGGCGGAAGTGCTGCGCTCGGGCTGGATCGCCAGCGGACCGAACGTGCTCAAGTTCGAACGAGCTCTCTCCGAATTTCACGAGGGGCGCACGGCGCGGGTCGTGACTTCGGCCACTGCGGCGCTCGAGCTGGCCCTGCGGATTGCCGGCGTCGGCCCAGGTGACGAGGTGGTCACATCGGCAATGAGTTTTTTCGCGGCGCCGAACATGATCCTGAAGGTCGGTGCAAGGCCGGTGTTCGTGGACTGCGATCTCGTCACGCGCAACATCGATTTCAATCAGGTCGAAGCCGCCATCACGCCGCGCACCAAGGCGATCATGCCGACGCATTTCGCCGGATTGCCGGTGGACATCGAACGCCTGTACGCCATCGCGCATAAGCACGGGCTGCGAGTGATCGAGGACGCCGCTCTGGCCATCGGGTCGCGCTGGCGCGGCCGGCGTATCGGCGCCTTCGGCGATTTGGCTGTGCTCAGCTTCCACCCGAACAAAAACATGACCACCATCGAGGGCGGCGCGCTGTTGATGAGCGATGCAGACGAGGTGAAGTTGTTCGAGAAGCTGCGCTTTCACGGCATCGTGCGCCTGCCCGACGGCACACGCGATGTGGAGCTTGCCGGCGGAAAATTCAATTTGCCGGACGTCAACGCCCGCCTCGGGCTCTCACAGCTTGCCCGCCTCGAGGAATTCAATGCGGCGCGGCGCATGCTGGCGGCACGCTACTTCACTAGTCTGCGCACCGATCCGCAATGCATGCTGCCCGCTCCTGCGCACGCCGGCGAGGAGGATGGCCACAGCTGGAACATGTTCAGCGTGCTGCTGCCCCTTGAGCAGCTCGACATCACCCGCAAGCAATTCATCGACGCAATGCACGCACGCGCTATCGGCGTCGGCGTTTCCTACGAGGCTCTGCATCTGACCACGCTGTGTCGCAGCGTCGGATACCGCGAAGGAGATTTTCCGAATGCCGAGCGCATCGGGCGCGAAACGGTTACGTTGCCGCTCTTTCCGGCGATGAGTACCGTCGATGTCAATCGCGTTTGCGAGACCGTTGCCGAGATTCTTGCCGGCGCCCGGCGTTGACGCCAACCATCCAGACCATCCCATGTCCCCACCTATCCTTTCGATTGTCATCCCGGTCTATAACGAAGAGGCCGGACTTCCCTCCTTGTTCGCCCGCCTATATCCTGCGCTCGACGCGATGGGAATGGCGTACGAGATCATTTTTGTCAACGACGGCAGCAGCGACCGTTCGGCAGCGGTGTTGCGCAGGCACTTCGAGCAACGCACGGACGTCACCCGGGTCGTCCTGTTCAACGCCAATTACGGCCAGCATCTGGCCATCATGGCGGGGTTCCAATATGCGCGCGGCAAGCGCGTCGTGACGCTGGATGCCGATCTGCAAAACCCGCCGGAGGAAATCGGCAAGCTGCTAGCCAAGAAGGATGAGGGCATCTACTACGTCGGCGGCGTGCGTGCCGAGCGCCAGGACACCTGGTTTCGCCGCAATGCCTCGCGCTTAATGAATCGATTGCGGGAAAGCACGACACGCATCCACATGACCGACCAGGGTTGCATGCTGCGCGCCTACGACAGGCAGATCGTCGACGCGATCAATAAATGCGAAGAGGTCAACACATTCATTCCGGCACTGGCCTATACCTTTTCCAGCAATCCGACCGAAGTCGAGGTCGCCCACGAGGAGCGCGCCGTCGGCACAACCAAGTATTCTCTATACAAGTTGATGCGGCTCAATTTCGATCTGGTTACCGGGTTCTCGCTGGCGCCGCTGCAGGCATTTTCCCTGATCGGGTTTATCCTGGCCGCCTCCTCTACCGGCGTCGTGGTATTCCAGATCTTTAACCGGCTCGTGCGCGGCGTGGCCGCGGAAGGAATGTTTCAGTCAGTGACGGACGCTGCGCAGTTTTTCCTGTTCGGTGTGGTGCTCTTCGGCATCGGCTTGCTGGGCGAATACATCGGGCGCATCTATCAGGAAGTTCTGCGCCGGCCGCGCTTCATCGTCAGTGCCGTGCTCGAAGAGCGCCTGATCGCGGATTCCGCGCAGGCAGGCAAGTCAGCCGAACTTCACAAGACTTCCGCGATCCGCTAGAGCCTCGATGACCACTGCCGTGGTTTTCGCCTATCACGACGTCGGCGTGCGCTGCCTGAAAGTTTTGCTCGCGCAGGGCGTGACCGTCCCGCTCGTCGTCACCCACCAGGACAGTCCGACCGAGACCATCTGGTTCGAAAGCGTAGCCGCAACTGCGCGCGAGCACGATATTCCCGCTATCACGCCGGACAACCCGAACCTTCCCGCGACGCTCGAGCGAGTCGCCGGCGAAAGGCCCGATTTCCTGTTCTCGTTCTACTTCCGGCACATGATCGGCTCGCGTCTGCTTGCCGCGGCGAAACGCGGGGCGTTGAACATGCACGGTTCCTTGCTGCCGAAATACCGCGGCAGGGTCCCGGTCAATTGGGCCGTCATCAAAGGCGAACATGAAACCGGGGCCACGCTGCACTACATGGTCGAAAAACCCGACGCCGGCGATATCGTCGACCGGCAGGCGGTGCCGATCCTGCCGGACGACACCGCGCCCGAAGTCTTCCGCAAGGTCACATTCGCGGCGGAAATCGTTCTGCATCGCAGCCTTCCCCTGCTGATCGCCGGCACTGCGCCGCGCATCCAACAGGAGCTGACGTGCGGATCGTACTTCGGCGGCCGCAAACCTGAGGATGGGCGCATCGACTGGAACAACACTGCCGAGGCGGTCCACAACCTGGTGCGCGGCGTCGCTCCGCCCTATCCGGGAGCGTTCTCGACGATCGCCGGAAAGACCGTGCGCATACTGAAGTCCCTGCGCCAGCCCGGGCGCCACGGCGATTTTTCCGTGCCCACCCTGTTTGTGGAAAACGGAGTTTGCTTCGTGCAGTGCGCCGATGGCGGCGTTTTGCGCATAGACGACATCGAACTTGCCGGGCGGCGGCTCGAGCCTCGTGAAATTGATACGGCGCTCGGCCCCATCCCCCTTTCATTACTTTCCTGAACCCTGAGCCTGACGTGAAAAAAATTCTGATCCTCGGCGTAAACGGCTTCATCGGCCATCATCTTTCCCAACGCATCATCGACACCACAGACTGGGAAGTGTTCGGCATGGACATGCAGACCGAGCGTGTCTCCACATTGCTCGACCACAAACGCTTCCATTTCTTCGAAGGCGACATCACCATCAACAAGGAATGGATCGAGTATCACATCCGCAAGTGCGACACCGTGCTGCCGTTGGTGGCCATTGCAACGCCGGCCACGTATGTCAAGGAGCCGCTGCGGGTGTTTGAACTGGACTTCGAGGCCAATCTGCCGATCGTGCGCCACGCGGTGAAGTACGGCAAACGGGTGATCTTTCCCTCCACGTCCGAGGTCTACGGAATGTGCCGGGATGGCGAGTTCGATCCGGAAAGTTCCGAGCTAATCTACGGGCCGATCAACAAACCACGTTGGATCTACGCCTGCGCCAAACAATTGATGGACCGCGTCATCGCCGCCTATGGCCAGCAGGAAGGGCTCGACTACACTTTGTTCCGTCCCTTCAACTGGATCGGCGCCGGGC
>JANMYN010000460.1:0-5626 GCA_031382195.1 Betaproteobacteria bacterium | reverse complement strand
CCGGTCGTCCGTCTCCAGCGTCACGCGCACGTCGAGCACCGTGGCGCCGTCGGGGCGCACGAGGAGCCAGTCACCAGCGGGGGCCGCCTGAATCGTGCCACTCAGCCGTTCGCCTTTGAACGTCCCGCCAGTCACGTTGGCAATGCGGCGACCGCCATTGGGTGTGGTTCCGAGTTCGACGATGGGCCCGACTTGCGCAGTGAGCGTAAACAGGTGACGCATTTGGATCATTGCGATTTCTCCTTTAGTGGTCCTCATTTAATGAACGACGGCCAGGGCCGTGGCCGAAGGAAAATCGCCTCTCACCTTCATGGAACTACCTTGAGGCACTCGCTCTTTCATAAACTCCTTCCCCTGCAGGCGGGGCAAGGCAAATGGGATGGGGGCAAGCACAAGCTCCTTCCCCTGCAAGCGGGGGAAAGGATGGGGGCAAGCTTGCCGTGCAATTGCAGGATTCCACGACCCTTACCCCATTTTCGCCGTCGCAGCCCTCGCTCAGCACTCCGCACTCAGCACTCGGCACCGAGCACTGCGCACCGAGCCCTGTCATTACCCCCTCACGCCGTGCGAACGACCGAGATGAACTCGGTGCCGCTCTCGGGCAGCCACACTTCTCCCGCGCGGCCGAGGATCTGGCGAATGTTCGTGCCCGCGCGGGGAAAACCAAAGCGCTCGAACTTCTCGGCAGCCGGATCGAAGCGATATACCGCATTGTCGGTCCACTCGCTTACCCACACCTGATCGCGATCGTCCACGTAAACGGCGTAGGTATGCGGACCACCACCCGGGACCTTGAATGTGCGCCAGCTCTTCGATGCGGGGTCGTACATTGAAAGATTGCCGCTCACCCACTCGCTCACCCAGATGCGCCCGCGGCTGTCGCTCCAGACACGGCGGGCGCCCTGGTTCTTCGTCGGCGGCTCCACCACGGTCGACTGCCCGGTGCGCCGGTCAATGCTCGCGATGAAGGAGCCCGCAAGCGAGCACCACCACACGTCCCCATTCGGGGTGCTGCAGATGCCGTAGGGCCCGCGGCCGCGTGGCGCATCCCACACGGTGGTCTTGCCGCTCTTCACGGCGAGCTTTCCGACCACGCCGCTTTGCCCCGTGAACCACAGATCCCCGTCGCCATCGAAGGCGCAGGTGTTGAGATTGGCGTAAGGCGTTTTCTCGGGAAGCGCAAATACCCTGATGGCGCGATCAGGCCAGCCGACACGCACGATCGCCTGCTGGCCCCCGTCCGTGATCCAGGCCGCCTTGTCGGGTCCCTGAATGACGCCGTGCGGCGACGAGCCCGACCCCAGCGCGATGAGTTCGGTGCGGCCCGTCGCGGGATCGAAATAGCCCAGATGCCCGCTCGCCTGGGCGGTGAACCAGACGCCGTTGTCGGAAGCCGGTGCGACGTCGTGGATGCCGGTGCGGCGGGAAGTCTTGAGGGGCCAGGATTGCAGCCGCGCGGATTGCGCGACTGCGGGCATTGGGAGTGCGGCGCCAAGTACCGTGGCACCGATCACGCTTAGTGCTTCGCGTCGAGAAACAGCTTTCATGGCTTGCCTCCTTTACGCTGGGATCTTCTATTGATCTTTCCCTGATTCACTGATGTGAATCAGGGAAAGATCAATAAGCACCGATAGTTTCCACTCTTCCGGGCGACCCGACAATGACTCGCGGCCGGCCAGCTCGTGGCTCATGACTTCGCCGGTGTGCGGACCACGTGAGGGTTCACTGATCTGCGACTTTGTAGACCGGACACTCGAGTTCAAGGTGAAAGCGATTCCTGATGTCTGCGCGATCGGGTGGTATTGAACCACATCAGGCTCACTGGGCTGCGGTTTGCAAGCCAGGGGGCGGCAAAGGGCGAGACGGTGTCTGGCCCTGACGTTCCTCTTTATTCGACGGACAACCGCGTCAACCCTGTGATCGGCGTTCCTGCTGACGTCGATTGGAAAACGCAATGTCGACTTGCGACCGGCGACGGTCGGATCTTGCGGCGGTACGGTAATTGCCGTTCGGAAACGTCATGCTTCGCTCAATCTCCCCGAAACCACTGTACACGCGTACTTCACAGGGCTGATGGGATTGGGCCCATGCCACGGCGAACGCTATTGCCTGGGCCTTGACCGGAAACTGAAATGGATGTTCGCCGGGGTTTAGCTCTACCCGCCACCCCCCCGAAGGAAAAAGCAAGACTTTCACCAGGCTCGGAATCATCTGCAGCGCTCAAGACAAGATTGAAATCGAGTGTCGAAATGGGCCAGTTTTTTGTCGTCGTGATTGGCTAATGCCTCGCGTAACTCTCTAATCTCGGCACTCGATAAACTGCGCAGCCAGGTGACAATGACTTGCAAATCACCGTTCGCGCTCGCTGCGGGACTCGACGTTTTAGATTGGCGGTTAGAACTGAACATCGGTTTCGCCCCCCTCGTGAGAACCTATAGTATTTTGGTAGGGAAGTGCCTATGCGAAATTCGGGCCACCCGCCGGCAACGCGTTCGCAGGCCGTTAAACGCCGATTTACAGGGGTGAGCGCTAAAAACCTGGCAGCGATGACGATGCCCTGACAACCTTTGACGAAGACTTAACACTATCCGGCCGATGGCGCGTACGCGTGGAATTGACGGCATCGACCGTCCAGAACGTGCCAGGCCCACACTCCGTGCCGGACTTGCTTGCATGCTGGAGCAGCCCAACAGTCTTGCGCTTGAACTCTTTGGGGAAATGATCGAGCATTACCATGGCTCACCTCCACCGGATTGCTTGCGCCCGCCATTTCGGTGTCCACGCAATCCTGGCCACCTCGGGCTTGCGGGGCATTGGAGGAACTTCGTCAGGACATTCGTTTCCCTTTTAAAGGGGCCTGTCCCCGGGGTTTCGTCCCCGGGGTTTCCGGGGTTTGCGAGTCCACCATCCAACCTGGGAGAATTTCCATGATCCGCGGGCTGCACCACAATGCATATCGCTGTCGCGACGCGGAAGAGACGCGCCGGTTCTACGAGGGCTTTCTTGGCCTGCCGCTTGCCGGCACCCTGGAGATCAACGAAACCAAAAGCGGGCGCAAAACAGCCACGCTGCATACGTTCTATGAAATGGGCGACGGCTCCTATCTGGCGTTTTTCGAGGCACCGGACATGCCGTTCGAGTTCAAGGTGCAGCACGATTACGACATGCACATTGCCCTCGAGGTCGACACGAAGACACTCCATGACATGCTGGCCAAGGGCAAGGCTGCGGGAATGGAGACACGGGGCATTTCGGATCACGAGTTCATTCGTTCGATTTATTTTCGCGATCCCAACGGCTACGTAATCGAACTCACGGCAAAAGCCGCGGGCCACGATGCCGCGATGAACCCCGCAACCAACGGCGCGAAGGAAAAGCTCGATCGCTGGACGGCCGCCAAGCACGGGCGCAAGGCGGGCGCGGCCTGAGGCCCCGGCACTTCTTTGATTGGGGCCGGCCCCCATGGCACTACGTGTAAGTCGCGCGTCCCCGCCTATGCTCCTTCCCCCGTGTCCCTCACGGCACTCACGGCGAACTCCAATAGCTTGCAACACGCACATCCGGGTCGTCCGGCACGCTGAGTAGATCACCCAAACCTTCGACGTTGGCGGCCATCCCGGCCCACTACGCCCATGACTCAGGCGGGGCCCTTGCGCCTGATTTATTGATGATATGCTTGGCGAAACTTGGGTGGTAGAACGTCTGTGTTGACCGGGGAGCATCGTGGAGCACAAGTCTGCCGCTTGTGATGGCGGGATTCAGCCGCTTGAACGCCGGACCGCCTTGAAATTGGCACTCGGCGTGATGCTGGGATTGGATCTGGCGCCTGACGCGATCGCCCAGAATGTCGATCCGCGCAGCGTCCGCCCGCAGCCCGGCGACCAGTTGGTATTTGCCGACGGCACGCGCAAGGGTGAAATCATCTCGGTCGCGGATCTCCAGCCGGGCGGCCCTCAAGAGTTTGCGTTCGCGTTCGAACCCCACGGCAAGCTCGTCCGCGACGGCTCTCGCCTCAACAAAATCCTGATCGTGCGTTCCGATCCCGAAAGTCTCAGCGACGAGACGCGCACGCGTGCGGTGGAAGGCGTCGCCGCGTACTCGGCCATCTGCACGCATCAGGGTTGCGAGGTCGGGACCTGGGATGCTCAAACGAAGTTTTTATGGTGTCCGTGTCATGACTCGAAATTCGACCCCAGGGACAACGGTCGAGTCGTGCACGGGCCCTCCCCTAAACGGCTCGCCGCCCTGCCACTGAAAATGGTGGATGGGGTGTTGACCGTGGCAGGGGGTTTCACCGGCCCGGTGGGTTTCCAGAACCGCTGAGCCGTCATGCAGGAGAGTACAACCAACTATAAACAGTGGAGGAGGCCCGTATGAAACCCTTGTGGAAACATGTCGAGGCAGCACTGCTGCTCGGCGTGATTGGCGTACTGCCGATTGCCGCCGAAGCGCAGGTAACGAACTACAGCCCGGTGACCGATGCCAGGCTGCAAAACCCGGAGAAAGAGAACTGGCTGATGTACCGGGGCAACTATGCCGGGTGGGGATTCAGTCCGCTCGACAAGATCAATGCTGGCAACGTGGCGAAACTCACGCCGGCCTGGACTCTTGGCACCGGCGTAGCGGAAGGACACCAGTCGCCGCCAATGGTCAACAACGGCGTCATGTTCGTCAGCACGCCGCAGAACCAGGTGATTGCGCTGGATGCGCGTAACGGTGACGTGCTGTGGCAGTACAAGAAGGCGCTGCCCGATGACCTCCTGCAGCTCCATCCGACCAACCGCGGGGTCGCGCTATATCAAGACAAGGTTTACCTCGCCACCGTGGACGCCCATCTGGTCGCGCTCGACGCACGCACCGGCCAGGTCATTTGGGACAAAGTCGTCGGCGACTACAAGAAGGGCTACTACTGCACATTGGCGCCGCTCATCACCAACGGCAAAGTCATGGTGGGCACCTCCGGCGGCGAATTGGCGGTTCGCGGCTTCATCGCGGCCTTCGACGCGAGCAGCGGTAACATGCTGTGGCAAACCTACACGATTCCAGAGCCCGGCCAGCCAGGGTCTGAAACGTGGAGCGGTGATGATTGGAAGACCGGTGGCGGGTCGGTGTGGATTCAGGGCACCTATGACCCGCAGCTGAAGCTGGCGTACTGGGGCGTGGGCAATGCGGCGCCCTGGGCTGGCGACTTCCACCCCGGTGACAATCTCTACACGGCTTCCGTGATAGCGATCGATCCGGACAACGGCAAGATCCGGGCTCATCACCAGTACCACTGGAACGATTCGTGGGACTGGGATGAGGTGACGCCGCCGATGCTCATCGACGTGCAGCGCGATGGGCGCACGATCAAGGGCCTGGTACACCCGGGTCGCAACGGGTATCTGTGGCTGCTAGAACGCTCCGCAAACAATATTTCGTTCGTCGCCGCCAAGCCCTACGTGACGCAGAACGCGTTCAGTCGCATTGACCCGAAAACGGGCAGGCCGGAGTACGTCGCCGCACATACTCCCCGCAAGGGTGAGTTGATCGATTTTTGTCCGTCGCTGTGGGGCGGCAAGGATTGGCCGCCAGCCGCATACAATCCGATGACGAAGCTCGTCTACATTCCGTCCAACGACAATCA
>JANMYN010000432.1:0-1902 GCA_031382195.1 Betaproteobacteria bacterium | reverse complement strand
ACATGGCCCATGAACTGCTTGGCCTGCTCGTAGATGGCCTCGGTGTCGATCAGGATTTCGCCGATTTCCTGGTGAAAATAATCGCGGATCGCGCGAATAACCAGGCTGCCTTCCTGGTAAATGAGATAGGCGCCACTCTGTTGCTTGGCGGCAGTCTCAATCGCGCTCCACAACTGCATCAGGTAGCTTAGATCCCAGTTCAATTCCTCGACCGAACGCCCGATGCCCGCAGTACGGGCGATGATGCTCATGCCAGGGATTACTTCGAGCTGGGAAATGGTATCGCGCAGTTCGTTGCGGTCTTCGCCTTCGACACGCCGCGATACGCCTCCGCCGCGGGGGTTGTTCGGCATCAGGACGATGTAGCGCCCCGCAAGGCTGATGAAGGTGGTGAGTGCCGCACCCTTGTTGCCGCGTTCGTCCTTGTCGACCTGGACGATGAGTTCCTGGCCTTCGCGCAGGGCTTCCTTAATGCTGACCCGCGCGGGATCGGCTTCGGGATTCTGGAAAAACGAGCGGCTGACTTCCTTGAAGGGAAGAAATCCGTGCCGCTCGTTGCCGTAATCTACGAATGCGGCTTCGAGACTTGGTTCAATGCGGGTGATGACACCCTTGTAAATATTGCTCTTGCGTTGCTCTTTTCCGGCTGTTTCTATATCAAGGTCGATGAGCTTTTGGCCATCGACGATCGCGACACGCAATTCTTCTGTTTGGGTCGCGTTAAACAACATGCGCTTCATTTTCTTGTTCTCCCGCGCTCACTTTTCACGGGGAGGACAAACCTTGCGGCGCCGTTACGGCGCGAGGCTTACTGGCTTTCCGTCGTCGGATATTTCATGGTTGGAAGAGGACGATAGCTATCTGGGCCGGAGGCTTGTCTGTTTTTCATCCTGCATTGAGCAGGACTGTGGAATCCACTGGAATGCTGCGAGCGCGCAATTCATCAATTACCATCGCTACTTTTTCGGGTGAGCGAACTTAACCCCTCTCGACGGCGGCGGATGGGCGGGAGCTGGAACTGCGGCGGTGTGCCGCACTGGGCTCGACCGCACAATCTGCACTGATTGCCCGTTCGTTTGAATAGTATATGGAAAATGAATAGCTTAAGCAAAGACTCTGCAACTTGGCGGGAAGTGGATGAATCGTCACAGGATCAACGTATTGACAACTATCTGCAAAAAATCCTGAAAGGCGTGCCGAAGAGCCACATTTACCGCATCCTGCGCAGTGGCGAGGTCAGGGTCAACAGCCGGCGTGTGCAAGCCTCCTACCGGTTGCAGGACGGCGACAAGGTCCGGCTGCCGCCTGTACGCACCAGCGTGAAGCCTATCCGGACCGGGGCCTCGGTACCTAGTGCCTTGTTTTGCGGCCCGGTATTGTTCGAGGACGATGATTTGCTGGTAATCGACAAACCGAGTGGTGTTGCCGTGCACGGCGGCAGCGGCATATCGAGTGGGATCATCGAGCAAATGCGCGAGGCCCGCCCTGGTCTGCGTTTCCTCGAACTGGTGCATCGGCTGGATCGTGCTACTTCCGGTGTTCTGATCCTGGCGAAGAAGCGTTCTGCGCTCACTGGATTGCATGCCCAGTTGCGCGAAGGCACCGTGCGCAAACATTACCTGGCGTTGGTACTCGGGGAGTGGAAGGACGCAAAGCGCAACGTGCGGGTCGCCCTGCACAAGTATGTGTCTTCTTCGGGGGAGCGGCGCGTAGTTGCGGACGAGCAAGGCCAACAGGCCCATACAGTGTTCCGTCTGGTTCGCAATCTCCCCGGCTACAGCCTGTTGAATGCAGAACTCAAGACGGGGCGAACACATCAAATTCGGGTTCATCTGGCTCATATCGGCTACCCCATTGCGGGCGACGACAAATACGGAGACTTCGATGCCAACAAGCGATTGG
>JANMYN010000424.1:0-3944 GCA_031382195.1 Betaproteobacteria bacterium | reverse complement strand
GGTTCCTTGCCACCCTGGTAGGCCATCGTGCCGACGGCGCCGTCGAGCAAACCCGCCTTGATCGCGTCCAGTGCTTCGGCCTGCGGCACGATGGTCGCGACCGGGAAAGCCTGGATCTCGACCTCGCCCTTGGTGGCCTCCAGTACGCGCGCGGCGAACGCCTGAAAATCCTTGTAGACGGTGGTGTTCGGCGCGTAGAGGTTCTGCACCTTCCATTTGTGCTGCGCGGCATCGGCCGTAGCGGCCACGCCGGCCAGCGTCAGCCCTGCCAAAATGACGACGCCCGCGAATCGCGCAACAACTGTCAATGAACGAATCATTTGGCTCCTCCCGATCTTATGGGGATGGGTTGCCTTGTCGACATCCATCCGGGTTTTGGGGATTTGAAACGGAACCATACCACGCGAACTGCAAATACCGAACGACCCGGTGCCGAAAATCAATTTCCCGTTCTCCTTCCAGGACGAGGCCGACGTAGCCCTGCCAATATGGCGCGACCGACTCGCACCCGTCTTCCTGCATCGCGCAACGCCTTGGAGCGGGCACCGGCTGCCACGGCCGCGAAGGCAGGGCGTCGCAACTGATGCGCAATGGATTCACTGCTTGAACCGAATGCGCCTGAGCGAAATGCCGTGGCGGGTAAGACGTAACGACATGCACTCGCCACCTTCCGCCTGTGACGAAACGGGCTCCGATTCGCAGCTCATTGCATCGTAGCGGTGCGTCCCGATCAACAAATCGCCAATCAAAATGAATGGCGGCGGATAGCATATTCGCTGTTACGAATGGCTTACAGATGTCCCTCGAACGAGTCTTGACACTTCGTTTGCGTGGGCCTATACCAAGCGACACAGGCTCCGCGATCGGCGTTTGGACAATGCCGTCATCCCCGCAAGCGGGGCGGCTTACCGGCCGGACAGTTCGGCCGTCTGTTGATTGGACGTTTTCGAAGGCATAGCTTGTCTGGTTTCGTTCCAGAACCGACACACTAAAGGGAGGTTGATATGGAAGACACGAAGCTGCAACTTGATCGCCGTGATTTCATGGGACTGGCCGCCGCCATGGCTGCAGTCGGAGTGAGCGCCGCCTTACCCGCCGCGACAGCCTCCGCCGCACAGGGCCCGTCCACCGAATTTACCCGCTGGCTCGATAGCATTCCCGGCAAACACCGGATCTTGCTCGACATGCGCGAACCCAATGACGGCCTGGCATTCGCATGGGCCTGGGTGTGGCTGCTTACCGCCCCGCAGGCCTACGGTCTGGCCGAGAGCGATGTGGGTGCGGCGATAGTACTGCGCCACAATGCGATCCCGATCGCGTTCGATGATTCCGCATGGACCAAGTACAAGCTCGGCGAGTTCTTCAAGATCAACGATCCGGAGACCGGCAAGCCGGCCTTGCGCAATCCCTACTACCTGAGCATGAGCGATCCGTTCCTGCCGGACATGGCGATGCAAAAGGTTATCGACCGCGGCGTGAGGGTGATAGCCTGCAACATGGCGATCCACTTCTACAGCGGCTTGATGGCCAAGCACATGGGTTTGAAGCACGAGGACGTAAAGGCCAACTGGAATTCAGCGGTGCTACCCAATGTCGCCCACGCTCCGTCTGGTTTGGTAGCGTGCGAGGGTGCGGTTTCGCGCGGCTGCACTTATCTTTTCGCCGGTTAGGATCGGCACGGCGAAGCATTTGCTCCACGGCGCAGGGCGGGGCGGGCTCGAGTCCTGCGCCGGGAACTTCCGTTTGCCGCGGCGGGGTCGCGGCACGATGGCGCTGCACGCAAAAAAACCATGAAGAAAAAGCGATACGCGATCCTCGGCATCCTGATCCTGCTCGGTTGTGCGCCCGCAGCACTCTCACGTCCCACGATCGAGGAATTGAAGGCGCGCGCGGTGCTCGACGACTACGAGAGCAACGTCGTCTTCGGCTACAACATCGTGATGCAATCCAACCGGTATGCCCCGCGTTATGCCGGCAATGCTCTGAGCTGTACCAGTTGCCACTTGAAGGGTGGCACCCAGCCGGACGGATTTCCGCTGAACGTTGCCGGCGTGTACCCGAAGTGGCGCTCAAAGAACGGCATACGCAACGGCATCGGACTGCGCATCCGCGACTGCTTTCTGTACAGCTTGAACGGCGTCATGCCGCCCGAAGAATCGGCTGAAGTTCAGGCCGTGGCGGCGTACATCAACTATCTGTCCGAGGGCGAAGTCATCGGTCGTCCGCCGAAAGGCGCCGGCGTGCCCACCTTGCCGGACACCGGTGCAGATCCGAACCCGGCGCGCGGCCAGCCGGTGTACAAGCGCGAGTGCGTCCTCTGCCACGGCTCAAACGGCGAGGGCCGCAGCCCAATTCCGCCGGTGTGGGGGCTCGACTCCTACAACGCGGGGGCGGGACTCAACAATGTCCAGCGACTCGCCGGATTCATCTGGGCAAATATGCCGATGGGCAAGGAGCGCAGCCTCACTCACCAGGAAGCGCTCGACGTCGCCGCGTTCATCCACCTCCAGCACCGTCCATTCGATCCGCGCGAAGGGCGCCTGACGAAACTGGTGGAGACGATTTACCACCATATTGCCAATATTTTCGGGAACGCAGACCCGTGACGTCACACGAGTTGTCGGGAGTCGGATGAGCTTGCTACGCGAAGCGCTGCCCGATCTCTCGTGGTGGCGCTCAGTCGATAAGCGGCGCGAAATAGTCGCGGGGTTCACCGGCGCGCTGCTGGTGATCCCGCAGGCCATCACATTCGCCTACCTGGCCGGCCTCGCGCCCGAGTACGGTTTGTATTGCGCTGTCTTCGTGGGCTTCCTGGCCAGCTTTTTCGGAAACTCGCCGATGGTCGGTGGCCCGAACACCGCGGTGTCGATCCTTCTTGGCCTGACGGTACTGCAGTTTGCCGGTCGCGGCAGCCCGCTGTACACGGAACTGGTTCTGGTGCTGAGCCTGATGGTCGGCCTTATCCAGATTCTCATCTGGCTTATGCGCGGGGCGGGCCTGTTCCTCTACTTCAGTCCGGCCGCAATCACCGGCATCAAGGTGGGCGTCGGCGTATTGCTGGTCACCTCCGCGCTGGAAGGCGCGCTCGGGCTTGCGCCTATGACGACCAAATTTTTCTACGAGAAATTCTATATCGCTTTCGTATCCTGGGCTGACCTGGTCAACCCGTATGCGGCGACCATCAGCGGCATTACCATCGCGGCCGGCTTGCTGCTCAAGCAGCACTGGCCGCGCAGTTACATCATCGGAGCGGTGCTGATCGGCAGCCTGACCGGCGCGGTAATCTATGGGCTGCTCGGACCGATCCAATCCCAGTTGGAATTGCTCGGCCATGTCACTTTGCAGGCGCTGCCGCTGAATTTCCCGCGCTTTGGCGCACAGCACTGGCTGTTCGCAGAGCAGGTCGTGCCGCAAGCGATCGCCATCGCGGTACTCGGTCTCGCGCAGACGCTGGTGATCGCACGCGATCTCAAGGCGAGCGTGACGAGAAATCTTGATCTGCATAAGGAGGCCTTTGCGCAAGGCATCTCGAACGCATTGAGTCCGTTTTTCTCCACCTTCGCGGGTTCCGGTAGTTTCAATCGGACCAGCGTTGCCGTGGAGATGGGCGCACGCACGCCTTTGTCGGGCGTTATCGCGGCATTTTCCGTGGTCCTCATTGCCTGGGCCCTGGGCCCGCTTCTGACCTGGCTGCCGATGCCGGTCATCGCCGGTGTCCTGGCCCTCGTCGGGATCGGCATGATCCAGGGCAACGAGATTCGACCCTTGCGCAATCGTGTCGACGGCACCGTATTCCTGCTCACGGTGCTCGCCGTGATTTTCCTGGGACTGGAAGTGGGCATTTTCGTCGCCGTGGCGGTCTCGGTCGGTTTCTTCGTGGCGAGTGTTTCCACAATCAAACTGGCGGTCTCGCGCGACGGCGATCAGGAGCGCATCGTCGTCAC
>JANMYN010000408.1:0-2134 GCA_031382195.1 Betaproteobacteria bacterium | reverse complement strand
GTATTTTCATTTCATTCTCCTCCTCGGTTGAAATTCCACTTCCAACTTGCCCTGCTACCCACACCAACCACTTCAGAGCCTTCGCAATGCATCGGCCGCCCGGGCCAACACGGTTACGCAACGGGGATCGGTCGGACTCAGAACGTCCGGATGTGCGCGATGATCCTCCGGATGTCCTCGTCGCTCAGCCGTTTTTCCCATGCCGGCATGGCCGCGATCTTTCCCATGTAGGCGCCCCCCTTCTTGATGACCATCATGAGATAGTCGTCGGGGAGTTGGTCCATGTATTCCTTCTTCGCCAGGTTGGGGACGACGGGACTGAATCCGCCCTTGTGTCCATCGCCCCCGTCACCCCTGTTACCGTGGCATCCAGCGCACATCTGCTCGAAGATTTCCTTCCCCGGGCGCGGATCGGACTGTCCTGTGGCCGCCATCGGCACGATGGTCAACAGCATGGCTATGATTGTTATTGGGTACTTCATGCGCGTCCTCGGAACCCGATAGGAACCGGGTTGACGGATATAAAGTTGCAACCGTATCACGTGTCAAGAGAGGGCTCAAGGGAGCGTGTGATCTCCCGTGACTTTCTACCTGTATATATCCAACGCCTTGCGCACGAAGTCGTTGGTATACGAATCCGCCGGGTTCAGATCTTTCGCTTCCCTGACCGCCTGCTCGAAACTTCTCAACACCTTCATCAGCGCATCCGCGCCGGCAGGCGGAAACAGGCCGTCCTTGGAATAGCTTTCGCTGTTCTTGCGATAGGCGTCGAGATAAAGCGCGCGGTCGCCGATCAGATATTCCGCCGGCACCGCTTTCGCGACTTCGTCCGGCGTGGCCGTTTTCAACCATTTCAGCGCCCTCACCATGGCATTGGCCAGCGCCTGCACCGTATTCGGATTGGCCTGGATGAATTCGTCCCGGGTATAGAGCGAACCCGACGGCAGCGGGCTGCCGAATACCGCCTTCGCACCCTGCACGCTGACGGTTTCCACGACGACCTTGATCGTGCCGGTCTTTTCCAGCAACGTGATCGCCGGCTCGATGTTGGCGATCGCATCCAGATGGCCGGCCTGCATTGCCGCGACGGCCGCCGGTCCGGTGCCCACACCTATGATGGACACGTCATCGGGGGCAAGCCCGACTGAGGTCAGCAGATGATTAATGAAGGCATGCGTACTCGAACCCGGCGCCGATACGCCGATCTTCATGCCCTTGAGATCCTTCGGTGACCGGTAACGGGCGGCCCGCTCTCTCGCCACCCCGAGCGATATCGCAGGCGTGGCTCCCTGCAACACAAAACCGCGCAGGTTCTGGCCACGGGCACGCATGACCATGACGTGGTCGAAGCCGCCGGAGACCACATCGGCGCCGCCCCCCATCATTGCCTGCAACGCCTTCGCGCCTCCCGCGAAATCGAGGATCTCGACCTGCAGACCCTCGTCCCGAAAATAGCCGAGTTGCGCTGCGATCGAAAGCGGCAGGTAGTACAACGAGGCTTTGCCGCCGACGGCGATGGTGGTCCTGGGTTTTTCCAGTGGCGCGCCAGTCGATGTCGTTGCGCAAAGCACGGCACCCAGCGCAAAGACGCAAGCGATCATGCTTTTCATGGAGTTCCCCACGTTGATGGATCAAGGCCGGTCGATTGTAACGCGGCGATCGTGGCATGCAACGTTGAAGCCGGCGACGCAATCTGACGCTAAACTGGCACCCTTTGCGACCCATAACAAATCACGGCCCACGAAGAACCATGGCTGCGGACAATAAACGAGGAGACCGAATCATGATCGATCTGTATTCTGCGGGAACTGCCAATGGATTGCGGGCGTCGGTGGCGCTGGAGGAAGCCGGCCTGCCCTACCACCTCCATAAAGTCGATCTCGCCAAGGGCGAACACCGCAGCGCGGAATTTCTCAAGCGCAATCCAGCCGGCCTGATCCCGGTCATCGTCGATCAGGATGGCCCAGGCGGAAAACCCCTCACGCTTTCGCAATCCGGCGCCATCATTCTTTACGTCGCAGAGAAAACCGGAAAATTCCTGCCGAAGGACCCGGCGCAGCGGGCTGTCGCCATGCAATGGTTCATGCAGGGCGCAAGCGACGTTGCTGCCACCAGCGGTGCGATTTTCCGCCTG
>JANMYN010000407.1:0-2589 GCA_031382195.1 Betaproteobacteria bacterium | reverse complement strand
CTGTTCACCATTCGCCATTTACCGGGTTTCATAGGGATCAGCATACCCGAGCTTCACGACAATTTCTGCTTCGAGCGATTCCATGACCCTGGCATCGCGGTCACTTTCGTGGTCGTATCCCTGCAGATGCAGCATGCCGTGCACGACCATATGCGCATAATGGGCTTCGACGCTCTTGCGCTGTTCGCGCGCTTGCTTTGCGATCACCGGCGCGCACAAGACGATGTCGCCGGACAATGGCGTGGTGTCGTGGTAAGCGAAAGTCAGGACGTTGGTTGCGTAGTCCTTACCGCGAAAATCGCGATTGATCGACCTGCCTTCCCTGCCGCCGACCACCCTGAGCGTGACCTGCGCATCGGTCAGTAACGCCGATTTTGCCCACGAGCGCAATCGTTGCCGCGATGGCAGGCCGTCGTTCGCAGTACCGTACTGGACCGAAAGAGTCAGTACGGAAGAGGGCTTGCGCATGCCATTGCGCTCAGTCCGTCTGCCGTGCCTGGTAGCGTTCATAGGCCTGGACGATGCGCTGCACCAGCGGGTGGCGCACCACATCCTCGGCAAGAAACTGGGTGAAGGCAATACCGCGCACCTCCCCGAGAATCATGGCGGCCTCCACCAGGCCGCTTTTCTGGCTTTTCGCCAGATCGATCTGGGTTACATCGCCGGTTACGACCGCCCGGCTGCCAAAACCGATGCGCGTCAGAAACATCTTCATTTGTTCGGGCGTGGTGTTCTGCGCCTCGTCCAGAATGACGAATGAGTGGTTCAGCGTGCGGCCGCGCATGAATGCGAGCGGAGCAATTTCGATCGCGGCACGCTCGAACAACTTTGCGACTTTCTCAAAACCCATCAGATCGTAGAGCGCGTCGTAGAGCGGCCGCAGGTAAGGATCGACTTTCTGCGCCATGTCTCCAGGCAGAAAGCCGAGCCGCTCGCCGGCTTCGACTGCCGGACGCACGAGCACGATGCGTTTGACGGTGTCGCGCTCAAAGGCATCGACGGCGCAGGCGACCGCGAGATAAGTTTTGCCCGTGCCCGCCGGGCCAATGCCGAACGTGATGTCGTGTTCCCTGATCTGGCGGATGTACTGCACCTGGCGCGGCGTGCGACCGTGCAAATCACGCCGCCGCGTATGCAGCACCAGCGTATCGTCTCCCGAAGCCTGGACGGCGTCTGCGGTGATTTCAATCAATCCGAGCTGGAGTTCCTCCAGGGTCAGGTTGTGGCCGGCCTGCGCATAGAAGCGCTGCAATGCCTGGGCCGCAAGCCGGGCCGGCTCGGGCGCGCCAGAAATGCTGAAATGCTCGCCACGGCGCGCGATCGACACGTCGAATGCGCTGTCGATCTGCTTGAGATTCTCGTCCAGCGCGCCGCACAGGTTCGCGAGGCGCTGGTTGTCGACCGGAATGAAGGAAATTTCCAGAGGAGTCAAACGGGCTCTGTCAACCGTACTTCACCGCGCAAAGTATGCGCCAGCGCAGCCGTAATGCGCACGTCGATGAAAGTACCGACCAGACGACTCGGCCCGGAAAAGTTGACGACACGGTTGTTGCTGGTGCGCCCGGCCAGTTCGCGGAGATTCTTGCGCGAAGCGCCTTCGACCAGAATGCGTTCGACACCGCCGACCATGCTTTCGCTGATGGTCTTTGCGCTGGCGCCGAGCCTCGCCTGCAGTCTCGCGAGACGCGCCTGCTTGACATCCAACGCGACCTGATCGACGAAACCGGCGGCCGGTGTGCCCGGGCGCGGGCTGTACATGAAACTGTAACTGTCGTCGAAGCCGACATCTTCGACCAACTGCATCGTCTGCTCGAAATCCTGTTCCGTCTCCCCGGGGAAACCGACGATGATGTCCGTCGCGACGCAAGCACGCGGCCGTGCTGCGCGCAGTCGCCGGATGATCGACTTGTATTCCAGCGCGGTATACCCGCGCTTCATCGCCGACAATATCCGGTCCGACCCCGATTGCACCGGCAGATGAACGTGATCGACCAGCTGCGGCAGGTGTCGATACGAGTCGATCAGGCGCTGGGAGAATTCACGCGGATGCGATGTCGTATACCGCAGCCGCTCGATGCCCGGCATTTCCGCGAGATACTCCAGCAGCAGCGCGAAATCCGCCGTCTCGCCGTCGCTCATCTCACCACGATAGGCATTGACATTCTGACCCAGCAGCGTGACCTCCTTTACTCCCTGGTCGGCAAGCCCCGCAATTTCCGTGAGCACATCGTCGAGAGGCCGGGAAACTTCCTCGCCCCTGGTGTAGGGCACGACGCAAAAACTGCAATATTTGCTGCACCCTTCCATGATCGAGACGAACGCTGTGCAACCCTCGACTTTCGCCGGCGGCAGGGCATCGAACTTCTCGATTTCCGGGAAGGAGATATCGACCTGCGGCCGGCCGCTGCGCCGCCGCGCTTCGATCAGTTGCGGCAAGCGGTGCAGGGTCTGCGGCCCGAACACTACGTCGACGTACGGCGCGCGGTCGACGATCACTGCGCCTTCCTGGCTCGCCACGCAACCGCCGACGCCGATGATGATGTCCGGTCGCGCCTGTTTCAACGCGCGCAAGCGCCCGAGGGCATGAAA
>JANMYN010000393.1:0-2664 GCA_031382195.1 Betaproteobacteria bacterium | reverse complement strand
GCGATGCGTGACGCAGGCTACCCGCTGCCGTTCAGCGAAACCTTCACCCGCGAAATCGTTACGGTTCTTTCGGTCATCAACTCGCGCCCGAAAGAGCCCGTGCAGAAACGCTGAATCGCCCGCGAAACAGACCATCGACGTTGCGGGCGCGAATCCCGCAGCCGCAGCCATCCGACATCGTCGCATCAGGCTGGATGATTCAAAGAAACGGCCTCAAAGCGCGAAGCGTTTCACCGCCTCCTCGTTCCACGCCAGGCCGCTGCCGGGTTGTTCGCCGACCGTCACGAAGCCCTCCTTCGCCCGGAAAGGTTCCGCGAGAATCGGCTCGGCCCAGTCCGACCATTCCAGCCAGTCGGCCGATTCACTCACGCGCAGCAATTGCGCGGACACAGCCGGATAGAGATGGCTTGAGAGCGGCAGGCCCGCCGCGCCCGCAATCGCTGCGGCACGCATCCAGCCGGTCACCCCGCCGATGCGCATCAGGTCGGGCATGTAGAGATCGGCGGCACCGGCCCGCACTGCCTTGTAGAACTCGCGTGGTCCGTAGATGTTTTCGCCGATTTGAAGCGGCGTCCTGAGTTCGCGCGCGAGTTGCGCGCAGCCTTCGTAATTGTCGTAAACAATCGGTTCCTCGAACCAGACCAGCCCCTGATCATCCAGGCCATGCAATCGCCGCAGGGCGTCGCCGAATGCGAGACCCTGGTTGAAGTCACACATAATTTGGACGGTTTCGCCCACTGCCTTGCGAACTTCGGCAATCGCGGCAATGTCGTCCTTCAGCGTTGCCCGGCCCAGGCGCATCTTGATCGCCTTGAAGCCGCCCTCTGCCACCAGTTCCTCTGCTTCGCGGGCCAGCCGGTCGATCGGAATCAACCACAGCCCGTTGGTGTTATACGCGCGCACCTTGCCGGCAGTTCCGCCGAGCAGCATAGCCAGCGGCATTCCCGCGGCTTTCGCCAGCGCGTCCCAGATCGCCATGTCCAGGCCGGAAATGGCGATCAGCGTCATGCCCTGCCTGCCATTCAGATGCATTGTCTGCATCGCGTCGCGATAGGCATCGAGCGGTGCCAGCACTTTTCCCTTCATCGATTCGCCGATGTCCTCGATCATCCGGGCAAGCGGCTTCATGGATTTCTGCAGGTAAGGCTCCAGGTAAGCGCTGCCGGTGACACCTTCTTTCGTCCTGACGTCGATCAGAATGAATGGCCAATGCGTGAATTCGCCGACCTTGGCAATAATCGGGCGGCGGAACGGAACCGAGACCGCCCTCACCTGCACGCTCTCGAAAGTTAGCTTCTGAATTGTCTGCTTCTGGTTCATTTGATTACCTCCTCGTTTTTATTCTCCCGCACGCAGCGCGGTTCATTTTCGCGGTATTCAAGGAAATTGAACTCCGGCGCCGGTTGGGCATGCCCAAGTGAAGTTTACATGGGCCAGAAGAGAGGGGGCTTTGGGGCGACTCCTGCACGGTCGTGGCCGATGCTTCCTCGGTAGTGGGGTCGTGACTGCAGGAGCTGACGTGTTTCTCGAATATGAATCCCTGTCCAGATAGTGACAGACACCGGGCAAGCAATCTACGAATCGTGGTAGAACACGGGGTGCCGAATCGACGATCCGGGATTCAATTCGCAGCAAGCGCGCCATCTGCGCGCGCGGCAAGCCGATTCCTGAGATAGGGGTTGCCAGACAGCAAATGCGGAAGTAAAACGCGGCGTTGCGGCAATCAGGGAATCGAATCGCCGCGCGTTTCGGCCAGTACCACGGAAGTCTCCACCTGCCGTGCTGAGATGGACCAGTATTTTCTCAGCAGGCGGTTCTTCTCATCGCCACCGACCAGCGCGAACCCGTGCTGTTCGTAGAAGCGGATGGCCCAACTCGCCGCAGCCCAGGTGCCGATCAGGATCGGCTTGCCGGCAAGACTGCGCAGATGGGAGAGCAATGAGGCGCCTATTCCGCGGCGGCGATTTGCCGTGCGCACATAGGCATGGCGGATCAGCGTGACATCGCGAACATCCTGAATGCCCATGACGCCGACTAGTTCACCGTTCTCCTCGCACCCCCAGAATCTCACACCGGATTCGATTTGATGGGCGAGTTCGGCCTTCGGCATATAGGGCTCGTGCCAGCAGTCCGCAGGGATGACGCCGCGATAGGCTTGCGCACCATCGTTGATGATTTCAAGGATCGCGGGGAAGTCAGCGTCTGCGCAAGGGCGAATCATGAAGGCCGGCAGCAAACCGTGCAGTGAAAGGCAAAAGATTAATGCTGAATACCGGAAAGCCGCAAGCATACTGCCACAGATGACCGGCGCAATCGGATCGACGATGACCTCTGCCTTGCGCACAAAGTCTGCGACGGCGAGAAACGGATTACCACGGCGGTGTCTTGCTGCATAATTGGCACGATCTGCGAAACTTCACTTTCGCAAATTTCCAACTGGAGAATTTCTCGATGAAACTGTACGCATCGCCTGGCAGCTCGTTCGCACGCAAGATACGCGTCATGCTGATGGAAAAAAACGTCAGCCACGAAGTTGTCATGCTCAATCTGTGGGAACCGAACGACTACCAGACGATCAACCCGATCGGCAAGGTGCCTGCGCTCAAACTCGATGACGGACGCGTGCTGATCAATTCCCCGCTGATCGCGGATTATGTGGAAGGC
>JANMYN010000360.1:0-2314 GCA_031382195.1 Betaproteobacteria bacterium | reverse complement strand
TAATACCGATCCCTACTTGCAGATGCACAGCTACTTCTACAAGGACAGGGACGGCAAGCCGGCATTTCCGCTGGACTCCTTCTACGATGTAATTACCGGAAAGATTCCGGCCGAGAAGTATCGCGACAAGGTTGTTCTGATAGGCGCTACCGCGGCCGGCGTGGGCACGTATCAGGTAACGCCCATATCGCCAGCGATGCCTCCGGTGGTCACGCTCGCGCACTCCGTTTCCAGCATCCTGCAGGAAGACTTTTTCGTAGCGCCAACCTGGGGCTTCTGGCTCGAGAAGCTGGCCTTCCTGCTGATCGCGCTTTACATCATTCTTCTGCTGCCACGGCTCAAGGCTGGAATGGGATTCGGCGTAAGCGCGGCGCTGCTCATCGCGCTCGTCGCAACCCACTTTATATTGATGGCGAGCAAATTGATGTGGATCCAGTTGATGGCCTCGACCGTGCTACTGGTAATTGGCCATGTATTGCTCACGACGAAGCGATTCCTGGTGACCGAGCGCGGCAAGGCGAAATCGGACCTGGAATCCGCCGAGTCCAACCGCATGCTAGGGCTGGCTTTCCAGGGTCAGGGCCAGCTGGACATGTCTTTCGACAAGTTCAAGAAGGTTCCGCTCGACGAAGCCGTGATGGACAACATGTACAACCTTGCGCTCGATTTTGAGCGCAAGCGCCAGTTCAATAAGGCGCAAGCGGTATATGAGTACATGGCGACATACAACCCGAAGTTTCGCGATCTTGATAAGAAGCTCAATCGTGCGAAACAAATGTCAGAGACGGTGATTCTCGGCGGGGGTGGCGGGCGTACCAACGCCAGTACGTTGATGTTGGAAGGCGGAGCGGTGGAAAAGCCGATGCTCGGCCGCTATCAGGTGGAAAAGGAACTCGGCAAGGGCGCGATGGGAGTGGTCTATCTCGGCAAGGACCCGAAGATCGGTCGGGTGGTGGCGATCAAGACCATGGCTTTGTCACAGGAATTCGAAGCCGACGAACTGGAAGACGTAAAGCAGCGGTTCTTCCGTGAAGCGGAAACTGCAGGCAGACTAAATCACCCCAATATTGTCACGATCTACGACGCCGGAGAAGAGCACGATCTTGCCTATATCGCCATGGAATTCCTGAAAGGCAAGGATCTGGTACCCCAAACCAAGCCGGACGCACTGCTGCCATTGCCAAAGGTGCTTTCAGTCGTCGCACGGGTCGCAGAGGCGCTTTCGTATGCGCACCTGCAGAACGTAGTTCATCGCGATATCAAGCCGGCCAATATCATGTATGACCCGCTGGGCGATTCCGTCAAAGTTACCGATTTCGGCATTGCGCGCATTACGGATTCGTCGAAAACCAAGACAGGAATGGTACTCGGCACACCGTCATACATGTCGCCTGAGCAACTTGCCGGTAAGAAAATCGACGGTCAGTCCGACCTGTTCTCGCTTGGTGTCACGTTGTATCAACTAACATGCGGCAAGTTGCCTTTTCAGGGTGACTCGATGACGCAGCTGATGTTCAAGATCGCCAATGAGGCGCCGATCGACATCCTGGGCGTGATTCCCACCCTTCCGCAGTGCCTGGTGGAAATTATCAATAAGGCGCTCGCCAAGAATGTGGCCGAACGCTATCAAACGGGCGACGAGTTCGCACAGGCCATCCGCGCATGCGCGGCTCAGTTCGATATCGTTGACGTAACTCTCTAGCGGACGCCTGACATGAGCTTGATCTCCTCTCTCGAGATTGTAAAAGCGACCCACACCGGAATGGTGCGTTCGCACAACGAGGACAGCATGGCGACCGACACCGAAATCGGCCTCGCAGTTCTGGCCGATGGCATGGGCGGCTATAACGCCGGCGAAGTTGCGAGCGGTATCGCGACCGCCCTGATTTCGAGCGAAATCCGTGAGGCGCTCGCGCGGCAAGCGCCGCACAAAGTGGACAATGCCACCGGCGCGCCTTTGGCCACGACGATGCTGGCAAATATCATCGCCAAGGCCAACAAATCGATATTCCAGTCGGCCAACAGCCAGCCGCAATACGCCGGTATGGGCACCACACTCGTCGTCACGTTGTTCTGCAACAATCAGACGACGATCGCGCATATCGGCGATTCGCGGTGCTATCGCCAGCGTGGTGGCAAGCTGGAGCAGGTGACCCGCGACCACTCACTGTTGCAGGAGCAGATCGATAGCGGTTTGCTGACCAAAGAGGCTGCCAAGCGGTCCCAGAATAAGAATCTGGTGACGCGCGCTTTGGGGATCGAGCCGGAGGTGGAAGCCGAGATCCATACCTATCCGGCGCTCGAAGGCGATATT
>JANMYN010000335.1:0-5494 GCA_031382195.1 Betaproteobacteria bacterium | reverse complement strand
GGGTTTTCGCATCAGCACGGAAGTGGCAAGACTCAACGTGGACGTCGTCTGGGCGGTGATTGCCGTCGCCGCCCTGGCTGGATCGGTTTTTTATGGCACGATCGCGGCGATCGAACGGGTGTGCACGTTCTGGCACCCGTCGTATCGGCGATGATCGCATTTCGCTGTTATTTTTTGGTGGATACTTCAGGAGAAAATAATGAAAAGCGGTAATTTTCTGTCGGTACTTGCGCTGTTTGCGCTCTGCAACAGCGTCGCGCTTGCGCAGGACAAGCTCACGCTGCAACTGAAGTGGGTCACCCAGGCGCAGTTCGCCGGTTACTACGTGGCCAAGGACAAGGGCTTCTACAAGGACGCGGGCCTGGACGTGACGGTCAAGGCCGGCGGGCCGGACATCAATCCGAGCCAGGTGATCGCCGGCGGCGGTGCCGACGTGATCGTGGACTGGATGCCGTCCGCGCTGGCGACGCGCGAAAAGGGTGTGCCGATGGTCAACATCGCGCAGGTGTTCCAGCGCTCCGGCATGATGCTGACCTGCCGCAAGGATTCCGGCATCAAGACACCCAAGGACTTCGGCGGCCGCACGCTCGGCGTCTGGTTCTACGGCAACGAATATCCGTTCCTGTCGTGGATGGACAAGCTCGGCTACAAGACTTCCGGGGAGGGCAAGGATTCGGTCAAGGTGCTCAAGCAGGGTTTCAACGTCGATCCGCTGCTGCAGAAGCAGGCGGACTGCATCTCGACCATGACCTATAACGAATACTGGCAGCTGATCGAAGCCGGCATGAAAGCCGACCAACTGATTGTCTTCAAGTACCAGGACCAGGGCGTGGCGACCCTGGAAGACGGCCTGTATGCGCTGGAGAAATCGATTGCCGATGCGAAGATGGCGGACAAGCTTGCGCGCTTCCTGAAAGCCTCGCTCAAAGGCTGGGACTACGCCATCAAGCACCAGGAGGAAGCGGTCAAGATCGTACTCGAGAACGACGCCTCCGGCGCACAGACCAAGGGCCATCAGACCACGCAGATGAGCGAAATCGCCAAGCTGGTCGAAGGGGGCAAGCTCGGTTATCTTGATCCGGCGGCTTACGAGCGCACCGTGAAAACCCTGTTGACGGGCAAGTCTGACCCCGTCATCAGCAAGAAGCCGCAGGGCGCGTGGACGCACAAGGTCTGGGAAGCCGCGCAGAAGTAGTAAGGGCCGTGACGGAAAAGACGTGACGGTCGTGACATCGTGACGGTCGGTCCGATCGGGATGGAAGAGGGGGACTCCGGCTCTCCTCTTCCTCTGGGGAGCAGGGCCGGAGCGAGTAAAACGAGCAAAGGCGTCGGGCCCCCGCAGGGGCGCAGGCGCGCGAGGAGGATGCCAGCATGACGACGTTGAAGGCGGGACTGATCCAGATGGGCCTCAAGGCCGACACCAGCTTGTCGCCCCAGCAGATTCGCGACAAGATGGTGGAAGCCCACCTGCCGCTGATCGACAAGGCGGGAAAACAGGGCGTGCAGGTGCTTTGTTTCCAGGAAGTCTTCACGCAGCCTTATTTCTGTCCGAGCCAGGACAAGAAGTGGTATCGGGCGGTCGAACGCATTCCTGACGGTCCGACCGTGCAACTGATGCGCGAATACGCCAAGAAATACTCGATGGTGATCGTCGTGCCGATTTTCGAGGAAGAGATGACGGGCGTGTACTACAACGCGGCTGCCGTCATCGACGCCGACGGCAGCTACCTCGGCAAGTACCGCAAGAATCACCTGCCCCAGGTGGCGGGCTTCTGGGAGAAATTCTTCTTCAAGCCGGGCAACCTCGGCTATCCGGTGTTTAACACGGCGTACTGCAAGCTCGGTGTTTACATCTGCTACGACCGGCATTTCCCGGAAGGCTGGCGCGCGCTGGGACTCAACGGCGCCGAGTACGTGGTGAACCCGTCGGCAACGGTGGCCGGACTGAGCCAGTACCTGTGGGAAATCGAACAGCCGGCCGCGGCGGTGGCGAACGGTTATTACGTCGGTGCGATCAATCGCGTCGGCACCGAGCTGCCCTGGGACATCGGCAAGTTCTACGGCTCCAGCTACTTCGTCAATCCACGCGGCAAAATCATCGCCCAGGCGAGCGGCGACAAGGATGAGCTGCTGGTGGCGGATCTGGACATGGAGATGGTGCGCGAAGTGCGCGAACTGTGGCAGTTCTTCCGCGACCGGCGGCCGGAAAGCTACGGCGTGCTGAGCGCGCCGTTATAAAGAGGAAAGGGCTGCGAACAGTGGGCGATATCCGCAAAAACCGACTTCCGCTCGAACAGTACGAGCGCAATTTCGCAGACTCGCATCCGCCGCTCACGCCGGCCCAGGCGCTGGTCGAAGCCAATCGCTGCTACTTCTGCTACGACGCGCCCTGCGTGCAAGCGTGTCCGACCGCCATCGACATCCCGAGCTTCATCCGCAAGATCGCCACTGGTGACAACAAGGGCGCAGCTAAGGATATTCTCACGCAGAACATCATGGGCTCGGTGTGCGCCCGCGTCTGCCCAACCGAGGTTTTGTGCGAAGGCAGCTGCGTCCGCACCGCGCAGGAAGATCGTCCAGTCAGGATAGGCGCGCTGCAACGCCATGCGACGGACTGGCTGTTCGACGCCGGCGTGCAGTTGTTCAAGGCCGGCCCGGCGAGTGGACAACGCATCGCGGTGGTCGGTGGCGGGCCGGCCGGGCTGTCCTGTGCCCATCGCCTGGCGATGCTCGGCCATGCGGTCACCGTGTTCGAGGCACGCGCCAAGCTCGGCGGGCTCAACGAGTACGGCGTGGCCGCGTACAAAGTGACCGAAGACATCGCGCAACGCGAAGTCGATTACCTGCTGGAAGTCGGCAACATCCAGGTGCATACCGGTCAGATGCTGGGCAAGGACATCGCCCTCTCCCGATTGCGCCGCGATTACGACGCGGTCTTCCTCGGCATGGGCCTCGGCGGCGTCAACGGCCTGGGCATCGAGGAAGGCGGCATTGCCGGCGTGTTCGATGCGATCGGTTACATCGAAACGCTGCGCCAGGCGCGAGACCTCGCCGCGCTGCCGGTCGGGCGCAAAGTCGTGGTGATCGGCGGCGGCATGACCGCGATCGACATCGCCAGCCAGACCCGGCGGCTCGGAGCGGAAGACGTCACCATTGTCTACCGCCGCGGCGTGGAGCAGATGAGCGCCAGCCGCAAGGAACAGGACTGGGCGCAGACCAACGGCATCCGCATCAAGCACTGGTTGCGCCCGCTGCGGCTCATCACTGAGAAATCGGCGGTGAGCGCGGTGGAGTTCGAGTACACGCGGGAGGACACCAGCGGACAGCTTTCCGGAACCGGCGAGCACTACGTGCTGGAGGCGGACATGGTGTTCAAGGCCATCGGGCAGACGCTGGTCGCGGACCCGCTGGTCAACGGCGGCAAACAGGTGCTGGAAATGCGCAACGGCCGCATCCGCGTCGACACGCAGCGCCGCAGTTCTCTCGTTGGCGTGTGGGCCGGCGGCGATTGTGTCACCGGCGGACAGGATCTCACGGTGACGGCAGTGGAAGACGGCAAGCAGGCTGCCCTGTCGATCGACACTACCCTGCGCGCTGTATCGTTGAAAGGAGCATCCCGTGGCTGACCTGAGATCCACCTTTGCCGGCATCCCTTCGCCGAATCCGTTCTGGCTGGCGTCCGCGCCGCCGACCGACAAGGCCTACAACGTCAATCGCGCCTTCGAGGCGGGCTGGGGTGGCGTGGTGTGGAAGACGCTGGGCGAGGATCCGCCGATCGTGAACGTCAGCGGGCCGCGCTATGGCGCCGTGTTCGGCAACGACCGGCGGCTGATCGGCTTCAACAACATCGAGCTCATCACCGACCGGCCGCTGACGACCAACCTGGACGAGATCCGCGAAGTCAAACGCGCCTGGCCCGACCGCGCGCTGGCGGTGTCGCTGATGGTCCCGTGCGATGAACAATCGTGGAAGCACATCCTGCCGATGGTCGAAGATACCGGCGCCGACGGCGTCGAACTCAACTTCGGCTGTCCGCACGGCATGTCCGAGCGCGGCATGGGCGCGGCCGTGGGTCAGGTGCCGGAGTACGTGGAAATGGTCACGGCCTGGTGCAAGCAGTACAGCCGGCTGCCGGTCATCGTCAAGCTCACGCCGAACGTGACCAACATCCTCTCGCCGGCGCGGGCCGCGAAGAAAGGCGGCGCGGATGCCGTCTCGCTGATCAATACCATCAGTTCCATAGTCAACGTTGACCTGGATTTGATGTCGCCCGGCCCCAGCGTGGGCGGACGCGGCGCGCACGGCGGCTATTGCGGCGCGGCGGTCAAGCCGATCGCGCTGCGCATGGTCGGCGAGATCGCGCGCGATCCCGAATGCGCCGGCCTGCCGATCTCGGGCATCGGCGGCATCGAGGCCTGGCGCGATGCGGCGGAGTACATGGCGATGGGCGCGGGCAACGTTCAGGTCTGCACCGCGGCCATGGTCTACGGCTTCAAGATCGTCGAGAGCATGATCGATGGCCTGAACAACTGGATGGACAGCAAGGGCTATCGCACCGTGCCCGAGTTCGTCGGCAAGGCGGTGCCCAACTTCGTCGACTGGGAGCACCTGAACCTGCGCTATGTCGCCAAGGCCCGCATCAACCAGGACCTTTGCATCCAGTGCGGCCGCTGCTACATTGCCTGCGAGGACACGTCGCACCAGGCGATCTCGAAGGAAAAGGATGGCAAGCGCCACTTCGAAGTGATCGACAAGGAATGCGTCGGCTGCAACCTGTGCATCAACGTCTGCCCGGTCGAGGGCTGCCTCACCTTGGAGGCCCTGCCCGAAGGCGCAATCGATCCGCGCACCGGCGACAAGGTCGGCGGCTACGGCGACTGGACCACGCACCCGAACAATCCGAACCGCGTCGCCGCAACCTGACGGCGCATGAAACGTAAAGAGCGAAGGAGGACCACATCATGGCAGTCATCATTCGAGGCGGCACCGTAGTCAACGCAGATCGCAGCTTCCGTGCGGACGTCGTCTGCGACGGCGGCAAGATCGTCGAAGTCGGCGAAGGCCTGAAAGCGCCGGCCGGCGCGCAGGTCATCGACGCAGGCGGGCAATAAGTGCTGCCCGGCGGCATCGTCCCGCACACGCACATGGAACTGCCCTTCATGGGCACGGTAGCGAGCGAGGATTTCCTGTCGGGCACGTCCGCGGCCCTCGCCGGTGGCACGACCATGATCATCGACTTCGTCATCCCGTCACCGAAGGAAAACCTGCTCGAGGCCTTCCACAAGTGGCGCGGCTGGGCCAAGAAGTCCGCCGCCGATTACAGCTTCCACGTCGCCGTGACCTGGTGGGACAAGACGGTGTACGACGACATGGGCACGCTGGTGGCGAAGCACGGCGTCAACAGCTTCAAGCATTTCATGGCCTACAAGAACGCGATCATGGCCGACGACGAAGTGCTGGTGAACAGCTTCAGCCGCGCGCTCGAGCTGGGCGC
>JANMYN010000333.1:0-5440 GCA_031382195.1 Betaproteobacteria bacterium | reverse complement strand
TCATGGCGACCAAGATGCCCTTCGTCGGTCGCGGCTGATTCAGGCGCAACCGATATCGACGTCGTCCATCCCGGCTGGCTGTGGATACCGGTTACGATCTTCGCGGCATTCGCGCAGACGTTGCGCAATGCCGCGCAACGTGGACTGACCGGGGAGCTCGGCACACTGGGCGCCACGCTGGTGCGTTTTCTTTATGGCCTGCCGTTTGCGGCGTTGTGGCTGATCGGCGTACACGCTGTCGGTCATTTCGAACTGCCTGCCGGCAATTTGTCTTTCCTGGGCTGGGTGCTTCTGGGCGCGGTCAGCCAGATCGCGGCCACGGCGCTGCTGCTGCGGGTCATGACCGAGCGCAACTTCACGCTCGGCGTGGCTTACTCGAAGAGCGAGATCATCCAGGTCGCGGTCTTCGGCTTCGTTTTCCTCGGCGACAGGGTCAACCCGGTCGTGGCCATCGCCATCGCACTCGGCACGGCAGGCGTGCTGATGCTGGCTCCGGCCGACCGCGAGCATCCGCTGCGCGCCTTGCTGACCGGCTGGACTTCGCGCCTCGCATTGCTCGGGCTCGCCTCGGGCACCGGCTTCGCGCTTTCGGCGGTCGGGTTTCGCGGGGCCGCGCTCGCCTTGCACGGAACGCCCTTCCTGATGGCCGCGGCGGCGACGCTGCTGGTCGCGCAGTCCGTGCAGACGCTGCTGCTCGGCGGCTGGCTGGTGATGCGGCACCGGGATGTCGTATTGCGCGTGGTGCGGGCCTGGCGCATGTCGCTGTTCGCGGGATTCATGGGCGCAGCCGCATCGGCGGGATGGTTCACCGCGATGGCGATCGAGCCGGTCGCGCACGTGCGCACGCTCGGCCTCACTGAATTGTTGTTCAGCTACGTCGTGTCGCGGCGCGTGTTCCGCGAGCATCTTCAGCGCCGCGAATTGATCGGCATTGCACTGCTCACGCTCGGACTGATCGTCGTTACTCTGGGATACTGAGGTTCCCGCCAATGAAATCGCAAGAAGACGGCCGTATAAGGGCAGCTTCCTGTCACTCCCGCAAATTTTCCCGTGCCTCCTGGTCGTGCGCTTTAATTACCAGGCTAGACCGCTAGATCACGGTAGCCGATAGCTCGCTTCCTGGTGGCAGAACGCCTGCCCATCCGTGCCGATGCCACTACAATTGAGCAGGGCGCCAAATGGGGCGTGAGCATCGTTCGGCCTTGGCGGGATTCCAGCTTCCGGTCAACGGCATCCCGCCCACCTCGGCGCGTGGCGGCCGGCGCTCGGACCGGCAATGCGCCGGCCAGCCGCCTCGCTTCATATCCTCAAGGCAGCTTCCATTCGCCCTTAAAGAGGCCGAACCCTTGTTCCGTTGTCGGCACTGGACTGGCATAGAAAGTCCAACCCCCCCCGATACCCGCGTACTTTCCGGTGCCCCCGACAAAGTGTGCGGTACCATTGAACTTCATCGGCGCAGTCCCCTTACCACCTTCCCAGGTGGCAAACACCTTGTCCCCATCCATGTCGGTCCCCACGCACCGGCCTCCAGAGGCTAGCGAGATGCCGCCCTGGAGTTCGTTATAGCCCGGACATACGATAGAACTCCCATTCAGGAAACCGCTACCGGCATCGTTGAAGAACGTGCCATTGAACTCGCCGTTCCAATAGATATGATCTTTGCCCATCTCGTAGACTTTCCCGATGGCCCACCAGCCGAATTTGCCGGAGAACTGACCCTGTTTTGGAAGCTGACTCTGTTCCGCCCCCACTGACAAGCTGAACAACGCCGTTGCCACCACTACACCTATCTTTGACGCGTATGGAACTCGTTTCATACTGTCCTCCTGGTCAAATGTACGACTACGATTCAAAGCCGATGCTGCATGCACTTATCGCCTTCTCAAGTGCGGTCGGCGAACCGACAAAATTGGGCGAGGCTGGCTTGTGACTTTGCTGCTGCACGTGCGTCAACCCAAACCCATCCCGCACGAAGCAAAGCTTACGAGTAGGACACCTACAATGCCCTTACAGGTTTACCTACAACATGCAGTAAGACGTTACTTGGAATTGGCAACCGAGAGCGACCGGCACAGCGCCTCGGTTTCGGCCGAGGGCCGGCGGCCCATCAGAGAAGACAGAGCTTCTCGACAGCGTTGATACGCCTCCACGGCATGGCCCAGTTGTCCGCTTTCTTGATAGCAGACCATGAGACGCTGATAAAGCAGCTCCGCAGTCTGGTCCACCTGAAGGCCCTGCCGGTACACAGAGACCGCGCGCTCATAGTCACCGACGGTCTCCCAACTCCTACCCAGCGCTGCGACCGCGCGAATAAAGCGGCCATGCAGTCGATCACGCACCGGAATAGCCCAGGCCAGGTCCGGATCCGTGGCCAGAAAGCGGCCACGGTAGAGATCGAACAGCGCCTCGGATAGGTCTTGTAGAACTGCGCCGTCCCCGAGCTTGCTCTCGCGGTCGAGCGCTTCGACGTGATCCACAAGCTCCCGAAAGGCGGCCACATCAACCCACAGCACTTTAGGATCAATACTGATCTTGCCCCGTCGCAGAACTAGCGCACGCTCGTCAGCCAACTGTTTGCGCAGCCGATGCAGGGTGATGTCAAACGCCTGTTGCGCCGCGTCACCATCGGAGTCTGGCCAGAGCATTTCCGCTAGTGAGCGCATGTCAACTTCCTGTCCTCCGCAAACTACTATCGCCTTCAGGAGTTCGAGCGGCTTGCGGGCGCGCTTGGAAAGCTCTACTGAAATATCGCTGCGTGCAAGCACGATGCGCCCAAAAGTCATCAACTTTAGCGGCCACGGCCAATACTTGACCGTTGGCCCAGGAGCGGAGATGCCGAACCGCCGGATGATGTCGCACACCCATTCGCGCTGCACACCAGCCTCCAGGGCCTTGCCGCACAGCACGGGTAGTACCTCCGGCACCCAACGAAACCAAAACACGTAACCAGTCTCTTTGGCCTTGAGAAAGGCCGAGGCCAGCAAGGGCTCACAGCGCGCCTCATCGCCCTGCCGAAGAGCGACGTAAGCTTCGATGAGCAGTAGCTCGGAAGTCAAATGCCGGAGCACGGTGCCTTCCATAAGTCGCCGCCCCCGGGCAACCAACTCGAGTGCCTCCTCGTATCGCGCCAGCCGTGCCAGCACATGCGCTAGCAAGATTAGCGACAGTCCCTCGATATAGATCATCCCGGTCTGCACCGCGACTTCGAGTGATGACCGGGTTAGCTCATGGCTTACCTGGACATTGCCCCTACGCAGTGCGAGGCTTGCTCGCCAGAGGGTCAAGTACCAGACATCCATTTGTCGATTAGGCTTGACCGCGCCTTCGATTGCACGTCCTCGCTCCTCGGCTGCTGCCAGATCATTGCGAGACAGCGCCACAAGAGTGGCGAACCAGTTGAGAAGTGGCTCGGCCGTGTGCAGTCCCGCCAGCCCATGGCGATTGGCGATCGCGTTGGCCTCGTCAATGGCTCGTAGCGCCCGATCGTATTCGCCCAGGTGAAATGCGTAGTAGCCGACGCGCGCCCGCCACCAGATCTGGTTGAGCGGGCTGAGCCGCTCCCCCTTGATCAGCGGTTCAATGAGCCCGATGACCTGCTGTGCCAGCCCATGATCCGACGCGACGTAAGCGTATCCCAGCAGAAACGTGCCGGCAGTGACCTTTTGATTGACCTCCACTTCCGAGCCCAGCAGCGCCGCAGTATGTCGGGCGAATCGGGCCAGGAGCGGGTTCTGTGGCTGCCGGTATGTCATGGCGATGACCAACGCCGAGTACACACGCAACTCCGCAGCCGGTGAGGCAAACTCCGGCCCGGCCTCCAGATCCTCGGCAATAGCGAGAATCCATCGGTCCATGGGCGTGAAGGTGTTCCACTCGAAATAGTGGGTCTCGATCACGCCCGCCGCCGCAAGCGACCGTCCGATTCGGTCACCCTGGGTGCACATGCCCCGGTAGGAGTGCTCGAGCATGCGACGCGCCTCCGCCTGGTCAACGGGAATCAGGGAGGTGCCCCACCAATACGAAAGCCAGGGTGTTCTGTCGACATAGTCTCCCGGGAAAACACGCATCCAGGCGCCTAGCGTTTGCCAGCGGCCCGAGGACAGTAGCTTGGCGGCCTCGCGTAGGATCAGCCGGGTTGCCGAATCGTAATCCCCGCCCTCCAAGTACAAGCCGACCGCGCCGTCCACCTCTCCCGTCGACTCAAGCAGCGCAGCCGCCCGTCGGGTATGAGATTCCAGCTCCTCGGCCGACCAAAGCCCTTGCGCCCGGTCGAGAAGGAACTCCCGGAACAGCGCGTGATATACGTAGCTGACCTTGCCGTCGTTACGCCGATATGTAAAGTAATGCCGTGCGTACAGCTCTTTCAGAAGCTCGCCGGCGCGCGGGTTGTCCGTTATCTGCTCGGCGAGTTCCACCGTGACCCGGCCGCAACAGGCTGTGCGCAGAAGAAGCTGTTGCATTTCGCCTGACGCGCGGTTGAAGATTTCTCCCGCGAAGTATCTAAAGACGGTGTCTTTGGTCTCTGCCGAACCAGAAAAGTCCAAACGACCCGTGCGTTTGACTTGCTCGAGCATGAGGGTCACGCCTGCGGCCCAGCCGTCAGACTGCGCATAAACCTCGTGCAGCACGAAATCATCGTGGGGGGCGCGAGCGAGCGCAATCTTCCGCACTTCTTCCAGAGACAGGCGCAGTTCGTTCCAGTCCAATATTCCCATGCGCTCGTTGAGCACGAAGCGCGCAAAGTCAGGGGGAGGGTCCGAGCGGCTGCAGAGGATTACGTTCACGCCGTCTGGTATCTCGGAGAGTGCCTCGCGTACGATGGCAACGAACGGCGAATCTTCGGGCGCATCTTGGAAGTTGTCGAATACCACAACGGCCGGCACAGTCAGACCCGCGTAGAACTGACGGAAGAACCGGCGTGAGAAGCCCGGCAGATCCTTCAGGTACTCAGGGGTGAGAAGTTGTAGCGATGAGCCGGAGCGTGGCGCCGCCTCTTGCAGGGCGAGTCGCAGGTAATAAAAGAAAGTCGCGGCATCCGCGTCCCCATGGTCCACTTGGTACCAGATGACGGAGACATTGCGTGCACCCAGGTAGCTCGCCACCAGAGTCGTCTTCCCGGAGCCTGGCGGACCAACTACAGCCACAACCGGTCGCTTGCGCAACTCCTCGAGCAGCGCGAACAATCGAGCGCGGAGCAAAGGACTGGAGAGCCGCGGCTGGCTCAGCTTGGCAAGCGTTGAGGACTGTTTCGGCACCGCTCCTCCTGATGGCTTCCATCTGGCGGCCAGCGGTCGTCGGATATGGTTGCCACCAATCATACCGCGGCAGAGGTGCGATCAAAAAGTGTGCATATGCGGAAGGTGGCAGAAGTGGCCCCTATTGTTTGAACAGCGCAGCTCGGAATGATAAGGGGAATGTCGGCTTGGGTTAAGCTTGTCAC
>JANMYN010000317.1:0-1505 GCA_031382195.1 Betaproteobacteria bacterium | reverse complement strand
AGCAGCAACGCCTTGCCCAGATGCGCCGACAACCTGCGCGCCAGGCTGGTCTTGCCCGCGCCGATCGGGCCTTCGACGACGATGTAGCGATACTTCTCAGGCGACATCGAGTTTCTCCACGCCGCTGCGATCGACTTGCGTCAGCAGTTGCGATACCGGCGCGTGCCCCGGCAAAGGCGTGTCCGGAGCAATCTCGGCAAGCGGCAGGAGCACGAACGCACGCTCATGCATGCGCGGGTGCGGCAATATCAGCCCGTCCTCGTCTACGACGAGCATTCCGTATAGCAGCAGGTCAAGATCCAGAGTGCGCGGCGCATCGCGTACCGAACGCCGGCGGCAGTGCCGGTTCTCGATGACATGCAGCGCGTCGAGCAGTTCGTATGGCGATAATCCGGTCTGAACCTTCGCTACTGCATTGATGAAATCCGGCTGGTTGGCATAGCCAACCGCGTCGCTGCGATACAGTGACGAGGCGGCAAGCACGTGGGTGCGCGCGATGGCGTCGAGTTCCGCGATGGCCTTCCTGACTTGTTGCAACGGATTGTCCAGATTCGCGCCAAGGCCAATGAAGGCCTCCGCCATCGCCGCGCCCGCGATCATTCGGAGTCGGTGGGTGCCGCTTGCGCCTCGGGATTCCCGCCCCCGGGCTTGCGCCGGCGCCGGCGCCGCCGCGGTCCGCGGTCCGGGGGCCACATCTGTTTGCGAGTTTCCTCGTCGGCTTTCTGGAAATTCTCCCACCATTCCGCGATCTCGGCATCGACTTCGCCGCTGTCACAGCGCAATACCAGAAAATCGTATGCGGCACGAAAGCGCGGGTGGGCGAGAACGCTGTATGGCCTGCGTCCGGAGCGTCCGAGGAAGCGCGGTTGCAATGCCCAGATATCCTTCATGTCCGCACCGAAACGCCGCGGGATGGACAGCTTCTCCGCCTGCACATGAATAATGTGATCCATCGCCTTGAACAGCGCCGGCAGCGCGCCGAGACCTTCTTCCTGCGCCTGCTTCCAGGCCGCCAGCACTTCGTGCCAGAGCAGCGCCGCGAACAGAAAACCTGGCGCCACCGACTTGTCCGCGCGCACGCGCTCGTCCGTACTCTTCAACGCCATCATCACGAAACGCTCTCCCATGGGCTGCTCGAGAATCACGTCGAGCATGGGCAACAGGCCGTGGTGCAGTCCTTCCTGGCGCAATTGCAGCAGGCAGGCGGTGGCATGCCCCGAGAACAGCAGCTTCATCATTTCTTCGAACAGGCGAGCCGACGGAACGTTGGCGAGCAACGAGGCGAGATTCTTGATTGGAGCGCGGGTGCCGGCCTCGATCTTGAGGCCGAGTTTTGCGGAAAGTCGCACGCCTCGCAACATGCGCACCGGATCTTCGCGATAGCGCTGATCGGGATCGCCGATCATGCGCAGGCGGCGCGCTTTCAGGTCGTCGAGCCCGTCGCAGAAATCCAGGATCTGCTCGGTCGTCGGGTCGTAAAACATTGCATTGATCGTGAAGTCGCG
>JANMYN010000312.1:0-2195 GCA_031382195.1 Betaproteobacteria bacterium | reverse complement strand
GCCGAATCCCGCGTCGCACATGAAGATGAGATGCGCACCCGCGTCGGAGAGCGCCAACACGCCGGATTCGTGCTTGAGCAGCGGCGCGACGCCGGCATCATTGTTCTGGAACAACTTGGCGATGAGCGGGGTATCGAGCGGCAGATCGAAAAACCAGTCGAGCGGGTCGCGCCCGACGGCGCGCGCCAGTGCGCTCACCGGTTGTTCCTCGACTTCGACTTTCGACCAGTCGCCGTAGAACAGAATCCCCGGCTGCGGGCTGGCCAGGTTTTCGCGAAAGTGACGGCGAAATGCTGGATCGGCATAGATGCCGGTCAGCTCTTCCGGCTTCGCCGTTTTAACGCGCGCAAAGGCGTCGTGCGAAAACATCAGGTAAGGATCACGTAGCGTGAAATCGACCGACAGCGGATGCGGATTGGCGTGGATGTAAACCTCGTTACCGCGCGCGCGGGCCGCCGCGCAGCGTTCGTAGTAGCCCATCGCCACGTCCGGCGTGGCGTCGTTGTACATGGTGAGCACCGTCACCATGAAGGCCGGGCGCCCGGTGGCGGCGCAGAGCGACTCCATGAATTCCGTGGTGGCGCGCGGCCCGGTCGCCATCACGAAGATGCCGCGTTTTTTCTCCCCCAGCGGCTGCGCGAGCGCGCGCAACTCGGTTTCGGAGGCGATGGTGGAAGGCATCGGGCGCCCGCCGAAGCCCGCATGATTGGGGGAGAACGACGATGCCAGCCCGATCGCACCGGCCTCCATTGCCTCGCGCACCAGGGATTGCATGCGCGCGAGTTCGTCTGAAGTAGGCTGCACACGACTGGAGGCTTCGTCGCCCATTACCGCGGTTCGGATTGTCGAGTGGCCGATCAGCGCCGCCACGTTGGCATACGGCCCGATGCGACGCAGTTGCGCAAGATAGTCGGAGAACGATTCGAATTCCCAACGCGTACCGGTGAGCAGCGCGTCGAGGTCCATGCCTTCCACGACCGACAGGTTCTTGAGCATCGTTTCCCGCTGGGAAGCCGGGCAGGGCGCGATGCCGAAACCGCAGTTGCCCATCACCGCCGTGGTCACGCCGAGCGCCGGCGAGGGCGACAGGGTGCGGTCCCAGGTGATCTGCGCGTCGTAGTGGGTGTGCACATCGACGATGCCGGGCATCAGCGCGAGGCCGTCCGCGCCGACAACCCGGCGAGCGCCGCCACCCAGCCTGCCCACTTCGGCAATGCGACCGTCGCGAATTGCGACATCGGCAGTGACGGGTGCGCCGCCGCTGCCGTCGAAAACGGTGGCACCGCGAATCAGCAGATCAAACATGCGCGGACCTTTGCGGGCATTTGCTGAGCACTCCTTGACTGCACGTTGTGGGATATTTCCATCGTAGTTAGCGGACCCGCACCAACTTGCGCAGGGTGCGCAGTCCCTTTGGGATGTCTTTGGCGGGATAGATCTGCGACCAGGCGGTATAGGAAACCTCGCCGACGTAAATGTCGCCATGGGAATCCACTGCCATGCCGTGGGGTGCTACGAACTGGTCGGGACGTTCGTAACCGGCGTGGGCCGCGCCGAAGCGCGACAGCAGCTTGCCTTCGTTATCGACGATGCTGATGCGCGGCCCGAGATTGGGCACTTCGCGGTTCACCGGCATGGTGGGTCCGATCTCGCCGATATAGCACAGGGGCTTGCGCTTCGGCTCCATGAACATGCCGCAGGGCCGGTGCAGGTTATGCCACTCTGTCTCGTAGTTGCCTTCGCCATCGAACACCTGCACGCGATGATTTTCGCGATCGGCGACGTAGATCCATCCGTCCGGATCGCAGCAGAGGTTGTGCGGGATGTTAAATTCACCCGGTCCGGTTCCAGGTTCTCCCCAGGACTTCAGCGCTTTTCCGTCCGGGGAATATTTATGGACGCGCGAATTGCCGTAGCCGTCGGAGACGTAGATGTCGCCGCGCGGCGAAAGCGCGGTATGCGTACAGCGGTGAAAGGGTTCGCCGCTCATGTAAGGCGCCGGTTTGCCCGGTATGCCGATCTGCAAGAGTATTTTTCCGTCGAGTGTGCACTTGCGCACGCTGTGGTCGCCGTCGTCGGTGCAGTACAGCGATTCGTCGGGCCCGATGTGCAATCCATGCGCACGGTTGAACACGCCTTCGCCCCAGGATCGCAGGAAGTTTCCATTGCGATCGAACACCATCATCGGATGCTCA
>JANMYN010000310.1:0-6195 GCA_031382195.1 Betaproteobacteria bacterium | reverse complement strand
GGATGTCGAGGCGATCTGCTACGGCAATGCGCTCAAGGCATTCGGCCAGAGCGGACAGATGAAAGAGGAGCACTGGCTCAATCCGGCGCCGATCGACCAGCGCATGCTGTTCGAGGGCAATTCCGTGCTGCGCGGACAGACACCGCGTGTGGGCGAGCCGGCAATCGTGGAGCGCGCCGATTCGGTTGTGTTCAAATAGTCCACCCCCACCCGGCGAAACAAGAGGAAACACGTGAGCGTCGAACTCGTCAAACCCACCGCTGAGCCCGGCATGGAGGCGGTTTATCACCAGGACTTTTCGGTTCGCTACGACTATCCGGTGCATTTCACGGAGCATTTGTTCGCGCGCGGCAATCCGGTATTCCTGCAGTCGATCGTGCGTCGCGAACCGGCCAAACGCCACCGCATCGTGGTTTTCGTGGATGCCAATGTCGCGGCGAGCTGGCCCACGCTGGTGCATGACATCGCCGCGTATGCCGAAGCGCACGCGGAATCGCTGGAACTGATCGGTCGTGCGGAAATCCTTGCCGGCGGCGAGCATGTGAAGAATGACCCGGCGCTGGTCACGGGCCTGCAACGGCGTTTGGTCGAACTCAACATAGATCGCCATGCTTTCGTGGTCGGCATCGGCGGCGGGGCCTTCCTGGACATGATCGGCTTTGTCGCTGCCACCACGCATCGCGGCATCCGCCACATCCGCGTGCCGACGACCGTGCTGGGCCAGAACGATTCTGGTGTCGGGGTAAAAAACGGCATCAACGCATTCGGCATGAAAAATCTTCTTGGTGTGTTTGCACCGCCGTTCGCGGTGCTCAACGATGCCGATTTTCTGCGCACCCTGCATCCGCGCGACAAGATCGCCGGCATCGCCGAAGCGGTGAAGGTTGCGCTGATTCGCGACGGGCTGTTCTTCGAATGGCTGGAAGGAAATACTGATGCATTGCGCGAGTGTGCGCCCACGGCGATGGCGCGCATGATCCGGCGCTGCGCGGAACTGCACATGCGCCAGATCGCGCACGGCGGCGATCCGTTCGAATCCGGCAGCGCGCGGCCGCTCGACTATGGCCACTGGTCAGCGCACAAGCTCGAAGGGCTGACCGCCCACGAATTGCGTCACGGTGAAGCAGTGGCGATCGGCCTGGCGCTCGATACGCGTTACTCGGTGCAGATCGGCATGCTGGCGGCGGGTATTGAAGAGCGCGTTTACAAATTGCTCAAAGGCCTGGGTTTCTATCTGTGGCATCCGGCGATGGAGACGCGTGACGAGCAGGGCCGCCTGATCATCCTGCGCGGCATCGAAGAGTTCCGCGAGCATCTTGGCGGCGAGTTGACCATCACACTGTTGCGCGACATCGGCCGCGGCGAAGAGGTGCATAGCATGGACAACGACGAAATCCTGCATGCGATGGCGTGGCTGCGCCGGAAAGAGACCGGGCAATGAGGATCGGCGCGGATGGCGCTCACCTGACGTACTGCAGCAACATCCATCCCGGCGAATCGTGGGCCGAGGTGCGCGCCAACATCGAACGCTACTTTCCCGCGGTGCGCGATCGCGTGGCGCCCGACGCACTGTTCGGCATCGGCCTGCGCCTGTCGGCGCGCGCGGCGCGCGAACTGGGTCGCGGCGATGCGCTCGCGGAGTTCCGCGAATTCCTGGCCCGCAAGAAACTCTACGTCTTCACCATCAACGGCTTTCCCTACGGGACTTTCCACGGCACGCGGGTCAAGGAGGAAGTTTATCTTCCTGACTGGCGCGATGAAGAGCGGCTGCGCTATACCGATGAGCTGGCGGATCTGCTGGTGCAATTGCGGCCCGACGGCGTCGAAGGCAGCATCAGTACCGTGCCGGGTGCGTTCAAGCCGGCGATGCAGGGCGGTGCGGATATCGAGCGCATCGCGGAGAACATGGTGCGTCATGTCGCGAAGCTGGTGGAGATCAAGCGCCGCAGCGGCCGCCACATCGCGCTGGCGATCGAACCGGAGCCGCATTGTTTTCTGGAAACGGTGGACGAGAGCGTGCGTTTTTTCCGGGAGCATCTGTTCAGCGCGCACGCAGTAAGCCGCCTGGGTGAGCTCACCGGCCTGGACCGTAAGGCCGCCGCGGCAGCGCTGCGCGAGCATATCGGCCTGTGCCTGGACCTGTGTCATGCGGCAGTCGAGTTCGAAGATCCGGCGGGCTGCATTCGCGAACTGCACGAGGCCGGCATCCGCGTAACCAAGCTGCAGATCAGCGCGGGTCTGCGCCTGCCGGAACTGACACAGCACGCTGTGACTGCGCTCAGGCAGTTCGACGACCCGGTCTATCTGCACCAGGTCGTGGAAGAAGGTCCCGCCGGCATCAGGCGCTACGCCGATCTGCCGGAAGCACTGGCGACGGCAACCGGCAAGGCGGACGGACGCGAGTGGCGCGTGCACTGCCATGTGCCGATATTCATGGACAACCTCGGCGCCTTCTCATCGACGCAATCCTTCATCACGGAAGTGCTTGGAATTCATCGCCTGCAGCCGGTGTCCGCGCATCTGGAAGTCGAGACCTACACCTGGAACGTCCTTCCCGAACATCTGCGCGCCGGTGGCATGGAGTCGGCAATCGCGCGCGAGCTGAACTGGGTCAGAGAAACCTTGGCCGCATGAAGCTGTCCGTCGCGCTGAAACTCGGGCGCGTGTCCAATCTGCCCACAGTCTGGTCCAACGTTCTAACTGGCATGGCGCTGGCGGGTGCCGCGACGGTGGACTGCCGCCTTCTGCTTGTAGTTGTCTCCCTGTCTTTGTTCTACGTCGGCGGCATGTTCCTCAACGATGCGTTCGATCACGGCTTCGATGCGAAAGCGCGGCCGGAGCGTCCGATTCCTTCCGGCGCGGTCAGCGCGGCGCAGGTCCACGCAACCGGCTTCGGCATGATGGGGGTCGCTCTCGCGCTGCTGGTATGGGTGGGCTACGGCAATGAACCGCCGACGCAGTGGCGTCCCGCCGCGGCGGGGTTTGGGCTTGCAACCGCGATCGTGTTCTACAACTGGCATCACAAGGACAATCCGCTGAGCCCGCTGGTCATGGGCGTATGCCGGATGCTGGTGTATGTGACGGCTGCATTGGCGGTATCCGCAGTCGTACCACAGCGGGTGATTGTCGCTGCTGTCGTCCTGCTGTGCTATTTGATCGGGCTGACCTATGCGGCAAAAAAAGAGCATCTCGGCCGCCTGGAAAATATCTGGCCGCTGGCCTTTCTGGCCGTGCCGGTGATCTACGGTATTTATCTCGCACCAACGCGGCCGTTCGTCGTGCTGCCCTTATTGTTGCTCGCAGGATGGACGGGTTATGCATTGTGGCTGCTGCGCAGACGCAAGCCCGGCGACGTGCCGCGCGCCGTGGTGAGCCTGATTGCCGGCATTTCCCTGCTGGACGCAGTGCTGCTGACCGCAAACGGCCACGTCTTGTTCGCGTGCCTGGCGGCTGGGGCGTTCGTCATCACGCTCGCGCTGCAACGCTGGATTTCCGGGACATGATTTTGTCTGGTTTAAGGGCGTCGCTGCAAATACCCTGCGTCCGCAGCAAGTCGGAGTTATGGGCGTCAGCCCGGTATCCCTCCGGGGACCCTCTCAAGGCATGGAGGGGTAAAGAGAGGGCGCAAAGAAAAGCAAACACGCGCAACCGGCATGAAACACCCCTTTCTGGCCCCTAGCCTCTTGTAAAGGACGAAAACATGATCGACGAGAAAATCAAGGTGCGCGTCACCGATACCGGACAAGTCCTCGAAGTCGTGGTTCTCAACAAACGCGCCGAACGCATACAGATCGTTCTGGGCGAAGGCATCCATAGCGTCAAATGCGATCTGTCGCCGACGCGCAACGGAATGGGCTACGCCGGCAGTGCAATGGGGCGCGAGCTCATTTACGAACGCAGCCGTGATCAGGTTCAGGCGGATATCGACAGACTCAATCCGGCCCTTCGGAAATCGCGTTGATTTCCATCGCCAGTCGGATCGCGGGCCGCTGAAGTGGCGACGCATACAATCCTGGCCATTGCATTGATGGCGATGTTTGGATTTCTGGCGTCGGTCCACGTTTATTGGGCTTTCGGCGGTCAGTTTGCCAGAGTGGCGGCCATTCCCGAGTTGCGAGGCGCGCCGTCATTCGCTCCCGGCCGCTTCGCGACGCTGCTTGTCGCCTTCGGTTTATTCGCCTGTGCCGCGCTCGTCGGCGCTGCCGCCGGTTTCTTTGATGCGCCCGTTCCGGCAATCGCCATCAAGCGCAGTTGCTTCGGACTGGCCTTGCTGCTGCTGTTGCGGGCGATCGGGGATTTTCGCCTGGTTGGATTCTTCAAGACGGTCCGATACAGTCGTTTTGCGTGGCTCGACTCCGCGTTGTATTCCCCACTGTGTCTTGCGTTGGCTTTAGGCGTGGGGTTTGTCGGCTGGGAAGCCGGTGCGTGAACAGCGATCGCGCATTCTGAACGGATCGTCGCGGCTGGCAAAAGCGACCTCGGACCGACGCCCGCAGAGCGTTCGGTTATGCTTTGCCCACAGGGAGTTTTCTTGGGAGGCGCATGTCATGACTAAGGCAGTCGCGTTTAGCGGCTTCGGATTGTTGGGTGCGTTCTTCGCGGTGAAAAGATTTTCCACGATCGCGTGGGTCGTCGCGGCGATGGCGTTTGCTGTTCACTTTGGCGCTGCAGGAGCCGCCGAGCCGGTCAGGATCGCGTTTTTTGGTTCGCTCAGCGGGCCTTTCGCCCTGCAGGGTGAGGAAACGCTGAAGAATCTTCAGGCCGCTGCCGATTTCGTCAATGCGCGCGGTGGCGTGCTCGAAGGCCGCAAGCTGGATATCGTGCCCTTCGACAACAAGGGCAATCCGCAGGACTCCCTGATCGTCCTCAAACAGGCGATCGACCGCGACATCCGCTTTGTCGTTTCCGGCGTGTCGAACGTCGCGCACACGCTCAGTGATGCGCTGGAAAAGCAAAATCAGCGCAATCCGGAAAAAGCGGTCTTGTTCCTCGACTACGGCGCGCTCGACCCGGCGCTGACCGAAGCCAAATGCAGCTTCTGGCATTTCCGCTTCGAGTCGCACGCCGAGATGCAGGTGGGCGTGCTCACCGACTACGTCGCGAAGCTGGCTGCGGTAAAGAAGGTCTATCTCATCAATCAGGACTACGCCCACGGCCAGGCGGTAAGCCGCGCCTCGGTCGAAATGCTGGCGAAAAAACGGCCCGACGTCGAGGTCGTCGCAAATGACTTCGTTGCGCTTGGCAAGGTGAAGGACTTTGCGCCTTACGTCGCCAAGATCCGCGCCTCCGGTGCGGACAGCGTGATGACCGGAAGCTGGGGCAACGACCTGTCGCTTTTGATCAAGGCGGGCAACGAGGCGGGATTGAACGTCAATTACTACACGCTGCTGGCCGCCTTCTTCGGTACGCCTTCCGCGATCGGGCTTTCCGGCGTGGGCAGGGTGAAGACGATTTACGCCTGGAACATAAACGCTGCCGACCCGGCATGGGAGAAGGCACTCCTGGAGTACAAGGCGAAATACCGCAGCGTCACCAACATGGATTATCTGCCGGTGTACCGGGCCATGGAGATGCTGGCCTCGGCCATGAAACGGGCGGGCACGGACGACCCGCTGAAAGTGGCGTATGCGATGGAGGGGTTGGAATACGCCGGCCCGAGCGGGGAATCCTGGATGCGCGCGGAGGATCATCAATTGATCGCGCCGATCTACGTGCTGGGCCTGGCCAAATCCGGTGCGCCGGGCGTTAAGCACGACGCCGAAGGAACCGGCCTGGGCTGGAAGGTCGAGGCGCTGATCGCGGCGCGCGACACGGTTCCCCCGGTTCGTTGCGCGATGCAAAGGCCGCCCATGCAGTGAGCCCGTTGCGCGGCGGCGCCGTCGAATCCGGATTAGAATCGCCGTTGCACCGATAACGATTCAACGACCGGGACTTTCGAGCCCGGCGTTCCGAGGAGAAGAAAATCATGGCAAGTAAAATCACAAAAGATCCCGCAAAGCTGCGTTCCCGCCAATGGTTCGCCAATTCTGACAACCCCAACATGACGGCGCTGTATCTCGAGCGCTACATGAACTGGGGCCTGAAGCGTGAGGAACTGCAAGCCGGCAAGCCGATCATCGGCATCGCGCAATCAGGCTCAGACCTGTCTCCCTGTAACCGCCATCATCTCGAACTCGCCCATCGCGTGCGCGAGGG
>JANMYN010000291.1:0-7835 GCA_031382195.1 Betaproteobacteria bacterium | reverse complement strand
GGGCGTGCTTTTGCTCTGCGCGCTCGCCGCGCTCTATTGGGCGTTGCATGCGACCGGTGCGCTGACGATAATCACCGACAAGGGCGCGCTTTACGAATGGATCGTGCGACTCGGCGCGTGGGGGCCGTTGATCATCATTGTCCTGATGATATTGGCGATACTGATCAGCCCGATTCCCAGTGCGCCAATCGCGTTGGCCGCCGGCGCCGCGTACGGGCACTGGTGGGGCACGCTTTACGTCCTGGTGGGTGCCGAGGTCGGCGCATTGGCGGCGTTCGGGGTGGCGCGCCTTGTGGGTCACGCAGCGGTACGCCGCTGGTTCGGTGACCGCCTCTCGGTCGGGTTGCTCGGGTCCCAGAATACGTTGATGGGGATCGTGTTCGTGAGCCGAGCCCTTCCGTTCATGTCATTCGATATAGTCAGCTACGCAGCGGGGCTTACGGTGCTCTCGGCATGGCGCTTTGCGATTGCGACCCTCGCCGGGGTTGCGCCGATCAGCTTTCTTCTCGCCCATTTTGGAACCGAGATGGCTACCGGCGAAACCAACCGGATTCTCCTGTCGGCACTGGCGCTGGGTGGCCTGACTTTGATTCCGGTGGTCGTCGAACTGGTGCACGAGCGGATTGCCCGCCGCCGGGCCAAGGCTGCTGCAAAAGAGAAGTGAAAGCACATGTACGGGTGCGCGTAGTCGGGCCTGCTTTGTTGCGATTAACGAATTCAAGAGCAAGGATCGGAGTGTCGGCCCGGATCTGGTCCTCCATGATGCGGTCACAGACAGGCCCTGCGGCCCGTCAATACCAGGAGCGCTATCATGAACATCATGCACCGCAAGCCAGACCTCGAACCGGCATTCGCCAGCGACGAAGCACGCTGGAACGCGGTGGTCCGCCGTGATCGCAATGCGGATGGCCACTTCTACTATTGCGTGCGCACGACCGGTGTCTATTGCCGACCGTCGTGCGCCGCACGCCCGGCGCTGCGCAAGAACGTGGCGTTTCACGTAACGCGCGAGGACGCAGAGAGCGCCGGCTTCCGCGCCTGCAAACGCTGCAAGCCGGACCGGGGCGGGATCGCGGCATTGCACGCCGCCGGCGTGGCGGCCGCCGGCCGCCTGATCGAATCGTCCGAGCAAATGCCATCGCTCGAAGAGCTGGCCGCGGCCGCGAACATGAGCCGCTTCCACTTCCATCGTGTGTTCAAGAGCCTCACCGGCCTGACCCCGAAAGCCTACGGCTCGGCACATCGCGCGACACGCGTGCGCGAACAACTGCGGCACGCCAGCTCCGTGACCGATGCGATCTATGGCGCCGGCTTCAATTCCAGTGGGCGCTTCTATGCCCAGGCCAGTGATGAGCTCGGCATGACCCCGACCCGGTTTCGTGCCGGTGGCGCCGGAGAAGCTATCCTATTCGCAGTCGGCGAATGCTCCCTGGGCTCGATCCTGGTGGCGAAAACGGACAAGGGCATTTGCGCCATTTCCCTCGGCGACAATCCGCAGGCCTTGGTCGAAGACCTGCAGGACCGGTTTCCGAAAGCGCGGCTCGTGGGTGGCGACGCTGATTTCGAGCAACTCGTGGCGCGAGTCGTGGGATTCGTGGAGTCGCCAGGCATCGGGCTCAACCTGCCGCTCGACATCCGCGGCACGGCATTCCAGAAGCGGGTATGGAAGGCACTGCGTGAAATTCCGGCGGGCTATACGGCGAGCTATGCGCAAGTCGCTCATCGAATCGGCGAACCGGGGGCCGTGCGTGCAGTCGCGCAGGCGTGCGGCGCCAATGCCCTTGCGGTGGCCATACCCTGTCATCGCGTGATCCGCAACGATGGCGAACTGTCGGGCTACCGCTGGGGTGTGGAGCGCAAGCGGGCCTTGCTCACCCGGGAGGCAAGCAAGTGAGCAGCGCGGCACCTATCGCGTGAAAATGCGCCACGGCGTGAGTCGCCTCCAATTGGGTCATCGGCACACGCTCGGCATCATATTCCACGACGCCACACGAGTGGCGAAGTCGATCTCTTTAGCGGGGTGCAGGAGTGAGGTAGCGCGGATTGTCGCGCGATGGGCTGTGCCGTGCTATTCCATCGCCTGAATCATCTCGATGCTTACGCCATCGGGCGCGGCGACATAGCACAACACCATCCCGGGCTTGAATTCCCAGGGCTCCACCGCCATGCGCACGCCTTTTTTCTTCAGCTCGGCGCAGAAGGTCCGCAGGTCCCCGCGATAGGTGAAACCGAAGTGGTCGGTCCCCCACTCGTCGTGACTGGAGTAACCGTCGAAAGCCTGCATGGGTTTGGTCGCGGTCGGTTGTTCACCGGGCCGTTGTCCGCGGATGACGATTGTCATGCCCCCGACCCGCACATCGATTTGCGGTGCGCCGCGTAAATTGGGTTGTTCCGCGACGATCTCGCCGCCGAACATCTCCCGGTACCAGTCCGCCGCCGCCCGGGCGTCGCGGCTGATCAGATGGATGTGGTCGAATGCAATCGCTTCGCTCATGCGGCTTCCCCTCCCTCAGTAGCGCTCCTGTCAGGATAATAGCAATCGGAAACGGCCTACCTGGCCTCAATTCGCATTTATTACGTTCGTAGGACGCATGACGTGGAAATGTGGAAGAGCGGCGCGTTACGCCGGGAAGTCCCGAATCAGAACGCCGGGATTGCCGCAGTTCTTGATCGGACCCGCCTCGTCGACGACGCGTTGCCCGTTGACCCAGACTCCTTTCAGACCGAGCGGTGGAATATCCACACGAGTCGCACCCGCGGGCAAATCCGAAACATGGCGTTTCTCGCCGCGGCCGACGGTTTGCGGGTCGAACAGGATGACATCCGCGTGGGCGCCGGGCACGAGGCGGCCTCGATCCGGAATGCGATAGGCATCGGCAAGACGGCTGCTCAGCATCTGTACCGCCTGTTCCAACGTCAGATCGCCTCGCTCACGGACCCAATGGCCGAGTAAATGCAATCCGAAGCCTGCGTCGCACAGAAAGGACAAATGCGCGCCGGCATCGCCGAGACCCAGTGCCGCGCAAGGATGGACCAGCAGATCGCGGACTTTCTCCTCGTCGACATTGAACAGCTTGCAGTCGAACATGGTCTGCATTCCGCCGTCGAGCGCATGATCGAATACCCAGTCGAACGGATCCTTGCCCGCCGCGCTGGCAAGCTCCGCGACCAGGCTGCCAACGAGCGACTTGAACTTCGGATTTGCCGTGTCGTGCACGCGCATCTGATCGAAGGAGTGATACGAAAAGCGCACGGGCACGCCTTTGGTGCGCGCTTCCGACTTGATGGTTTCCCGGAACGATCGATCCTTGAGCAACTGCAGGTAGCGATCGGTACCCAGGGCTTCCATCGCCGGCCGCCACGCGAGCATCGCATGCAGCGGGTACGGCAATGACATGGTGAATTCCATGCCGAGCGGATAACACCCCACCTGGCCCCACAGTTCGCGCCCGCGGCGGCGGGCCGTCTGCATTTCGCCGAACTCGTTCACGACGCGTTCGGGGTCGTTGGGATCGCTGAACATTGCGGCGATCATCACGGGACGGCCGTTGCGTGCGGCGACATCTTCGAGCCAGGGTACCGTGGTGGTCATTCCCTTCGTAAGCATGAACACGCCCTTGCCGGCCTCGCCGAGCGCGCCGGTGAGTTCCAGCAATTCGTGTTCGCCGGCGAAGCGCGAAGGCATCGGCACGCCGCCTTCCCCGTTGTGTTGCTCGAGCGTGGAGGTCGAAAACCCGATCGCGCCCGCGTCAAGCGCCTCGCGAACAATGCGCTTCATTTGCGCGACCTCGGCATCGGTGGCTTTGCGCTTCATCGCGTGCTCGCCCATCACATTCACGCGCACCGAGGAATGTCCGCAGAACGACGCCACATTGGGCACCGAACCCTTGCGCTCCAGCAAATCGAGGTACTCCGGGTAGGTTTCAAAGCCCCAGTCCACTCCCGTACGCAGCGCTTCCAACGGCATGCCTTCCACGTGTTCGAGATTGCGCATCGTCAGGTCCCGATGCTCCGGTTTGCACGGCGCGATGGTGAAGCCGCAGTTGCCGATGACGACCGTGGTCACGCCGTTACTCGGCGACGGCGTGGCGAAGCTGTCCCAGGTGAGCTGCGCGTCGAAGTGCGTATGCAGATCGATGATGCCCGGCGCCAGCACTTGTCCGCCCGCATCCACGCGCCTTTGCGCCGATCCCAGATTTTTGCCGACCGCCGCGATGCGGCCGGCCGTAATGGCGACTCCGCCTTCGATAGCGCGGCCACCGAGGCCATCGATGACTTGGGCGTTTTCAATCACGAGATCATGCATGGTTCACCTCCAGGGGCGCTTTGCGCGTGGCACATTCTAGCCCGCTTTTTTTCGCAGAACCGACGCTGCGTTCGAGCGCGTCTGTTTTATCTGCACGCTTCAGGTCATCTGGCAGCGTTACTCACTTTTTAACCGGTGCGAGGGTGTGCTCATGATCTCCAGCCGGAATGTCAGACGACGAAGTCCGTTCAAAGCGCGCAAGTCTTGATGCAGCTGAAAGAAGTCATCGAAGCCCTAGTAAAAGCCAAGACCTGAGCTGTGCGGGCTTGTTGCGCACTTCATGTCGAATGCTTGTTCATGATCCGAACCCGGGTTCCGGCATTCCGATGCTGACTCCCCCCACGCCAAAGGCGCGTCCTTCGATACTTTTTCAGGCGTTTTCTGAGACTTTGAGCGATGGTGTTGCCGCCGGCCGGCGCCTGCAAACAGGATGCGCAACGACGCGATTCCGATTGGCGGCGCGTCGAGCTGCGGGCGAATCGACACTGATTGTCCGCGTTGGATGGTCAACCTTGAAACGGAGGTAGCACTTGAAGACGAACCTGTTGCGATGGCTGAGTACCGTTTTGGTTACAACAATGTTCCTGGGCGGATGTGCGACCGGCGGGGCACCGGAAGGCCGGGTGGCGGCCGAGACGTTTGGGCAGGGGGTAAAGAACCTGATCCTCTCGCCCTTCATGATTGTCGCGGGACTTGCCCAAGGGATCGCGTTTCTACCCTATACGGTTGGAACGGGATTGAACGATTTGAACAAGGGATTACTGCAGGCGAACGCGGTGCCGCTGGACGATTCGTACAAGGCGACGTTCGGGGTATCCATCGACGACCAGCGCGTCGACCAAAAATCAGGAACGGTCAAAGGCCAGGAAGGAATCTACGGCCAGTATCGCGCGGAAGCAATTTTCGAGGCCAACCGATCGCTGCACCGCCTGCTGGTTTCGCAAGGAATGCCCGAGAAAGAGGCAAAAAATTATATCCTGACTGGCAACTATCGCTACGCGTTTACGCGCAACCAGATCCTTCTCGCCATCGTGTACCGGCACCCGGGTGAGCAATCGTTTCGCGTGACCGCCAAGCAAACCGGCATCGTGACGACATTTCGCCCGGACCAGCGTGGCTGGTTCGAACCTTATGAACACGATGTGAACGGGCAGGCCATCGATGAAGTCGTCGACTGGGTCGCGATGGATTACAAATCGCTTCGTCAGGAAAAGGTCGTTGCGACAATGATGGTCCTCTCGGCCGAGTCCATCAAATCCGGCAAACGTTCGCCGGACTACTGGCAGATGGAAGGGCCCTGGATGGCCGGGGAAACGACACAGGTCATTCGGCAATCGCAGAACCGGGCGAAAGCCGCGCTGCCGACGACATGAAATGTGTTTGGAAGCACTTCGAACCCCGCCGAGTGGCGGGGTTTTTATTTCGACTCCTGGTTAGTCAGCCATGGTCGCACTCACAATTTTGAGAGTGCGGTTTGATTCAAGGTCTCAGTAGCATTTCTTTCATAATTCATGCAGACCTGGCGCGCTTTCTTTCTTGACCAGTCGCACCGTGTCGTGCTGGCCGACGATTGCCTTGCGCACCTCCTCCTCCACATTGCAGCGAACCGCCGGTTCACGGCTGCGCAGCTTCCCTGCCAGAACGTCGCAGGATAACCCATCCGGCTAAGGTCACTTCATTTGGGAAGCCGTGAAGCCGCATGTCGCGACATCGCCGACCTATCCGAAGTCGATTCACTACCGGTGCGAGGGTGTGCTCATGATCGCCGGCCGGGAGATCAACCGGCGCGCGAGCTTTAATGCGCGAAACCTCCAGAGCTTAGAGGGTGCTTTTCTGGCCTGAAAACGTGTCTCTCAGAGCAAATGTGGGCTCTTTTTCTTGCTCTTGAATAAGAGAATCACGACCTCGGGGCGGTCCGACCCGGTTGTGTACGGGGAAAACCACTCACGACAATTTACTGGAAATGAGATCAGCCGCCCTATGGGCATTCAGAGGGGCCACCCAGGCTTGACCCCATGCTTGCTCCCGTTAGACTGTTGCCCGATGTCGCCCGGCCTCGTGGATCACACCGGGCAATTGACCACCCCGGACCAGCACATCCCCCCGCTCTGCCGGCAGATTGTCATCGACGCGGACTGGAACCCGACGAACCGCCTCGGACACCTCGCGCAGATTGTTTCGAACTATCAAGGCAGTTACGTCACGCCGGACGAAACCGTCGAGAAAAGGCCGCAGCACACTCTATGCGTGCCGATCGCCCGCGCGTTCAAGGCCATCCGCGAGGATGAAGGTTTGTCCCGAAATCTGATCGAGACGCGCAAGCTCTCGCAGGAAACGCGCGACTTGCGCTCCGAACTTGAACGAATGAAAGGTGCGTACGACACTTCCTTGCTGGAAACCATTGCCAAAAAGCCGCAGTCAGAGGCGAACGTCGCTGCCATTCAAAAGGGGATGGCGGAAAAGACCGGCGCTTTGAATGAACTGGTGCGCAAACAACAACTCCTCGAGGCTTCGCTCGAACAGGCCCCCCGCGTGCACGAATTGTTCATGCTTGTAGCGGCTGTATCCGACGGGGACCGAATGGCCCTCCGAGACGATCTGCGTCGGATGAATTTCTGGTATCCGGTCCAACGCCTGGGCATGGAAATGCTCTTCCTGCTGCCGCTGCTTCTCGTCTTCTATTACTGGAATTCAAAGAGCATTTCTGCCAGTCGGCCTTTCCAGACACTGCTGTCGTCGCACCTGCTCGTCGTCGTGATGATCCCCGTGTTCTTCAAGGTAGTGCAACTGCTCTACGACGTCATCCCGCGAAAACTGCTCAAGAACATTATCGAATTACTGCAATCGTTCAAGCTGATCGCCCTCTGGTATTACATCTTGATCGGCCTGCGGTGCGGGGCAGTTCATGGAATGCAAACACTGCCACCAACCCACCTATGTTGACGGCTTGTTCTGCCGCGCGTGCGGACGCAGTACGCAGTGAAGAGCCCTGCTAACCGGCCGTAATGTCCGTTTGCTGCGTACTGTCCCGCCGGCGTCTGCGTTGGCAGGCTGCATTAACAATGCAACCTGCCAAGCCCGACCCAGTTCCGTCCCCGTTTTCGATACGCGGTTATGCGCGCAGCAAACGCAAATCAGCCGCTTGCTTGAACTCGGCGAATGCGAATTCGTGAGCATTCAGGTTGATTGCTATACTGCAAGCTCCCGTATCGGGCGAACCCATCTCGTGCGCAGCGGCAAATCCAGGCAGCCGGTAACGGATCTCTTCAAGCGCGTGGTACTCACGCGAAGGTGGTTGACCTTCGTTACGATGTGCCTGAGTTTCGCCCTGTTTGGCGCCAGCACCGTAAACCTCTTCAACATGTTTCGCGCCAATGTCGGCCTGATTGCCGACAACGGGTTCATGGCGCTTGCCGACGGCGCGGCGCAGCAGTTTGTGGAGTTGCTGATCACGCTGGTGCTGGGCATGCTGGCTTACATTATTTTCAAAACCTGTGAATACCGTCTGGTTCATCTCTTGACCGATATT
>JANMYN010000364.1:0-7107 GCA_031382195.1 Betaproteobacteria bacterium | reverse complement strand
GTTCTGCGGGGTTTGCCACAGCGACGTGCACATCCGCGACGGCTACTTCGATCTGGGCGGCGGCAAACGCTTCAACATGAGCGACCGCGGCATGAATCCGCCGGTGACGCTGGGACATGAGCCGTTCGGCACCGTGATTGCCGCGGGACCGGAAGCGAAGGGCGCGCCGCTCGGACAGGACCGGTTGGTGTGTCCGTGGATCGGCTGCGGAACGTGCGCCCGCTGTCTGGAGGGCATGGACAATCATTGCATGGCCCCGCGCTGGATCGGCATCCAGCGTCCCGGCGGCTATGCCGATCATCTGCTGGTGCCGCATGCCAAGTATCTGGTGGACGCGAGCGGCATCGATCCCATGTGGGCCGCGACTCTGTCCTGCTCGGGACTGACGACTTATTCGGCGGTGGCGCAGTTGAAGCCGATTCCGCGCGATGAGTGGGTCGCGGTATTTGGCGCAGGCGGCCTGGGCCTGATGGCCATCGAAATGCTCAAAGCCCTCGGCCATGAGCGCATCGTCGCCGTCGATATCGACGACAGGAAGCTCGCCGCTGCGAAGAAAGAGGGCGCGGCAGCGACAATCAACGGGCGCGATGCGGATGCGGCGAAAAAGCTTCTCGAAGCCGCGGGGGGGCCCTTGTACGGCGCCGTCGATCTGGTCGGTGCCGCGGACACGGCAACGCTCGCGCTCGGCGCCTTGCGCAAAGGCGGCAAGCTCGTCGTGGTGGGGCTTTATGGCGGAGAAATCCCGGTATCGCTGGTTCTGGTGGTGCAACGCGCGTGGAGAATCCAGGGGTCGAGCGTCGGCACTGTCGCCGAGTTGAAAGAAGTCATCGCGCTGGCGCGCGCCGGAAAGATCAAGCCGATCCCGATCGAGAAACGCCCGCTCGCGGAAGTGAGCCGAACGCTCGATCAGTTAAAGGCCGGAAGCATCGTCGGGCGGGTGGTAGCGTCGATCGACTAAAGCGGAAAATTCATGAGCCAAGAGCTCTGTTTCGTCCCGGCCGTCGAATTGGTCCGCATGATCAAGGAGAAAACCGTTTCGCCCGTGGAAGTCATGCGCGAGACGATCGCGCGTGCCGAAAGACTCAATCCGCGGCTCAACGCAATCTGCACGCCCACTTTCGACGCCGCGAGCAAAGCCGCGGGCGAGGCGGAAGTGGCGGTGATGCAAGGCCGCGCGTTGGGAATCCTTCACGGCGTGCCGACCAGCATCAAGGATCTTGCGTTTACGCGCGGTGTGCGCACCATGGCCGGATCGCATATTTTTCGCGATCGCATTCCGGATTTCGACCATCTGCACGTCGAACGCCTGCGCGCAGCCGGCGCAATCTCGATCGGCAAGACTGCTGTCTCCGAATTCGGCTGGAGCGGCGTCAGCAACAGCCCGCTCACGGGCATCACGCACAATCCCTGGAAGCGCGGCATGAATGCAGGGGCGTCCAGTGCCGGCGCGGCGGTCTGTGCGGCGGCGGGGATCGGGCCGATTCACCAGGGTTCGGATGGCGCCGGCTCGATTCGCATGCCGGCCGCGTTCTGCGGTATTTACGGAATCAAACCCTCGCACGGGCGCGTGCCCTACTGGCCGACACCGGCGAACGGCCTGATCTCGCATGTCGGACCGTTGACGCGCACGGTTGCCGACGCTGCGCTGATGTTGCAGGCGATGGCCGGCCCCGATGATCGCGACATGGCCAGCCTCGAAGCCCCGCCGGACGATTTCGTTTCGCGTCTGGACGACGGCATTGCTGGACTGAGGGTTGCCTACAGTCCTGACCTCGGTTATCTGAAAGTTGATGCAGAAGTGGCAGGGCCGGTGCGCAAGGCGGCGGCCGCGTTCGAGGAGCTCGGCTGCAAGGTCGAGGAGATCAAGCCGGGCTGGGATAATCCGATCGAAATGGAGCATCTTCATTTTTCGGCGAATTTCGCCAGTCGCATGGGACCTTTGCTCGATGAATGGGCAGAGCGCATGGACCCCGGACTGGTCGCGCTGGTGAAGCACGGCATGAAATTCAGCGCTGCGGAGTATTGCCGCCTCGATGAAAAGCGCCTCGCGTTATACGACAACGTGCGCGCGTTGTTCGATCGATACGACCTGTTGTTGACGCCGGCGTTGTCGGTGGCTGCATTTCCCGCCGACCACCTGATCCCGCCACACTGGGAGCAGCATCCGTGGGACTGGATGCGCTGGGCCGGCTTCAGCTACCCGTTCAATCTCACGTGGTCGCCGGCGGCGACCTGCCCCTGCGGCTTCACGCCCGCCGGATTGCCGGTTGGATTGCAGATCGTGGCGGGCCGGCATCGCGATCTGCGGGTGCTGCAGGCTTCGCGCGCATTCGAGCGCATCCGCCCGTGGGCACAACATCGACCACCGGTGTGAGGGCGATGAGCGGCGAACAGTGAACAGTGAACAGTGATCAGGAAAACAGCGAACGGTGATCGGCAGTGGCCGCTATTGCATCGTGACTGCGCGCAAAACGCAGCACCTCGGGAAGGAACGCGCGGAAATCCGATTCGAGTTCGGCATAGTGCTCCACCAGTTCGTCGGCCGAGTGCAGCAAGGGATTCTCGCGTTTGAGCCGCTGGCCCATGCGATCGAGCGCGGCGTGAATCGAGTGAACTTCCGCGTAGGACGCGAGCCAATTCCATTGCGCCATCACTGGCGCCATCCGCTGGAGCCTTTCCGGGAGGGTCGCGTGCTGCCGGCCGAGGACCGCATAAATCGTGGCCGTGAATTCTTCGAGCGGCTGGTCATGGAATTCGCGCCAGTGCTTCGCCAGAAAATGATCGTAGAACATGTCCATCATGATGCCGGCGTATCGACGACGCGCGGGGCTGATGCGCGACTTGCTCCGCAGCACGAGCGGATGCGCGTCCGTGAAACTGTCGATCTTCCTGTGCAGCGCGATTGCCCGCGTGATGTCCTCGCCATAGCGATCGTCGAGCGGCCCTTTCACGAAATCGCCCAACAGGCTGCCCAGCCACGCCTCTTCGGTTGGCTCGGACAAATACAAATGGGCGAGGTAGTTCATGAACGACAGTGAATGGTGATTGGTAACTGGTGACTGGTAAAACCCGATAGGGACGCTACGCCCTTTTTTGAACACCAATCACAAATCACCAGTCACCAATCACATGGAGTCATCGCTTCTGCGATGACTCCATATAGTCCAGCGTCAAGTTCAGCAGCGCGCGCACGCCAAGTTTCATCGCCGAGTCTTCGACGAAAAAGCGCGGCGAATGGTTGTAGGCAACCTTGCTCATGTCGGTGCCTTTCGGTGAGCCGCCGAGGAAAATGAACAGCCCGGGGGCCTGCTGAGCGAAGAAAGAAAAATCCTCCGCGCCAGTGGTCTTGGGACGCAGGACGACATTGCTCTCGCCGGCAACGCGCCTCAGCGTGGGCAGCATGCGTTCGGTGAGTGCCGGATCGTTGACGGTGACGGCGTAAGGTTTTTCGATTGCCACGACGGCCGTCGCGCCGCTTGCGGCGGCAATGTTCTCGGCGGTCAGTCTGATGCGGCGATGAATGTCGTCGCGCATTTTCTCGTCGAACGTGCGTACCGTGCCGACCATTTCCACCTTGTCGGGAATGATGTTGAAACGGTTGCCGCCGTCGATCCCGCCGATCGTTACGACTGCGGGCTCCTGGGTGACGTTGATCTGGCGGCTGACAATGGTTTGCAATCCGAGCACGATTTGCGCGGCGACCACAATTGGATCCACACCCGACCAGGGTGCCGAGCCATGGGTCTGGCGGCCCTGCACGGTGATGCGCACGATGTCGGCGGCTGCCATGACCGGGCCCGGGCGATAGGCGATTGTGTTGGTCTCGATGATGGACGTGATGTGGAGTCCGAAGACCACATCGGGATGCGGATTTTCCATCGCGCCCTGTTTCACCATGAGGGCGGCACCGCCTTCCTCGCCGGGCGGCGGGCCTTCCTCCGCGGGCTGGAACAGGAATTTGACGGTACCGGGCAGCCGGTCCTTTACCGCCGCCAGGGCTTGCGCAACGCCCATCAGGATCGCAACGTGGGTATCATGGCCGCAGGCGTGCATCACGCCGGTCTCTTTGCCGGCCCAGATGGTTTTCACTTTCGACGCGAACGGCAGGTCCACTTCCTCGTTAACGGGCAGCGCATCCATGTCGGCGCGCAGCGCGACGACCGGACCGGGTTTGCCGCCCTTGAGCAACGCCACGATGCCGGTATGCGCCACGCCGGTGCGGACTTCGAATCCCAGCGCCCTGAGGTGCTCGGCAACGATTCCAGAAGTACGAAATTCGCGATTGCCGAGTTCGGGATGCTCGTGGATGTCATGCCGCCATTCGATCACTTTGGGTTCGAGTTCGTCGGCCAGGCGATCGAGATCGGTGCGGATGTCCGCCGCGAATCCAGCGTTGGAAGCAATCGTCAGGATGGCGGCGGCGAAACATGTTGCGCGATGCATGGACTCTCCTTGCTGCTGCGGCTGGTCTGGCGGGAAGTTTGGTGCCGACGGCGATTTGAGTCAATCGTCGCGCCAACCAAACCCCAATGCACGCCACACTACAGCAACCGCGCACCACGAAGGCACGAAGGACACGAAGTTGCACGAAGAAAAACAGAAAAATGGAAAACGGGTGAATATAACTTGGGGGTGCGAGTGTCGGACGGACGCGCAAGTTCACTGTTGGCAAAGATTCGACTACCGAAACCTACATCGCCGCAAAATTCCTCATCGACAACTGGCGCTGGCGCGGCGTGCCGTTTTATCTGCGCACGGGGAAACGGCTGGCGAAGCAGATGTCGATGATCGCCCTGCGCTTTCGCGATCCTCCGCAGCAGTTGTTCCGAGAGACGCCGCTGGAAAACATGACGCCTACGAAGCCCTGCTTTCGGACATAATTCGCGGGGATGCCACCAACTTCATCCGCTTCGACGAAGTGGAATGGGCATGGCGGGTGGTAGACCCGATCCTGAAATTCTGGGCACTGGATCGGGACGCCGTTCATGCCTATCCCGCCGGCAGTTGGGGACCCGAAGAGGCCAACCGGTTGTTCGAGAATGCAGACCAGGCGTGGCGCGACCAGGTCTGAAGCGGTTCAGCGCACGAGGCCGGCAACGAACAAAATCAATAACAGCAGCACGACGCCTGCGATGCCATAGGCGATCTGGCGTACGCGCTGGTCGGCCGCTTCTTCTGCGCCGATTTCGTCGAGTACATTACGTACCTTCTTTAGCGCGGTTTTCTCTACGGTTCGCCGGATGTTTTGGTCGATGGCCGGCTTTTGTTGCGGGGAACGGATTTGCATGCTGGAGGATCGGTATTAATGGCGGGCGGCACGAATTACCTGAAGCGAAGAAGATAGCCGATGCGGAATGTATCCCCGTCGTATTTGCCGCCGCCGCGGTCTGCGCGGGAATCGAAATGGCTCCACCCGAAATCGAGCGCATTGTTTCCGCGTAAAGCAATGTTGACCCCCAGCTCATAGCGATCTGTTTTCGCGTCCACGCGGTATGCGGTTGGCGCGCCGCCGAATGCCGACGAGAATACGGGATCCGCCGCCGCCGCTGTGGCGTAAGCGTATAGGGGCGCCCATGCTGCGGTGTTAAACAAGGTAAAGACCTGCTCGCCATCCATCCGGGTCGCCGAGCCGTACAGCGTCGTCTTCGACGTCAGCTTGTAGTCGAGCGCGGTCCAGATCCTGCGGTTGGACAAATTGTAGACGCGTCCATCGCCGCCGCCCCGCCGCTCGATGCCCACGCCGGCTTCCATACGGATTCGGTCGGTGAAATATTTGCCGACACTGGCTGCCGCCGAAGCGGCATGGCCATCGCGGATATCGCTGTCGCGATATTTAAATCCGTCGAGTTGTCCGGCCAGTTCGATCCATGGACTGGTAAACCCCGGCGAGGGCTGGAAGCGATACCCGGCGCGGCCCGAAATGGCAAGGCTGCCCAGATCGTGGAAATCGAAGAATTCCGTGGCCCGCACCGCGCCCCTGAGCACGATGCCGCTGCGGGGGGACAGCAGAATGCTGCGCGCCGCATAGGCTTCGATCGAAACGGAATCGTCGGATCGCACTTCGTTGCCGATTGCGGCGCGATTGACATTGGTGTCGTGGCCATAGTCGGCGTCGATGCCGAGCCTGGTGGAGTCGGCCAAGGCGCCGCGCGGGATCGGGAACGCCACGCAGACGGCGAGAACAGCGGCGAAAAGCGGGCGCGAATCGCTAATGTTGACCATGACCTTTCCCTTTCGACGGCGACGATGCTAATCTCGTCACCAGAGTATGCCAGAGCGTGCCGATATTTCTTAGCGTGCCGATATGACAAAGCATTCCGAAGACTTCGATCCCGCGCGCCGCGAATTGCTGGTCCGGGCGCTGGCCAGCGGGCTGTTCTCCGCAGGCGGCGCATTCGGTTTGCGTGCCGCTTTTGCCCAGCCATTGGGCAAGATACCCAAGCCGTTGCCGGCCGGGCGATCCTTTTATGAAGTATCCGGGCAGGTCATGGTGAACGGCAAAGTCGCGACCCTGGCCACCCAAGTTGGTGTCAACGACACCATCGAGACCGGAAAAGCGGCACAGGCTGTTTTCGTCGTCGGTCTGGACGCGTATATCTTGCGCGATAACAGCAGGATGGAATTAAAGGGCAGCCGCGTCTTCGTCGATCAACTGCGATTGTTCACCGGCGCGCTGCTGTCGGTGTTCGGCAAAGGTCCGCGCCTGGTCCATTGCCCGACGTCCACCATTGGAGTTCGCGGCACGGGCCTGTATCTGGAAGCACAACCCGATGTGACGTACGTGTGCACCTGCTACGGGGCGACCGACATCGCGGCGTCCGACGACCCGGGAATTTCAGAGAGCATCGTGTCCACCCACCATGACGCGCCGCGCTATGTACTGGCCAGGCCGGACCAGGGCAGGCGCATTGTCCCGGCACCATTCAAGAATCACACGGACCTCGAATTGACGTTGATCGAAAGCCTGGTCGGGCGCACGCCGCCATTCTCGCTGTTCGATGAATCCTACGGCAGTCCGCGGCGTTACTGACCCGCTTATCCCGCCGCTTTGCAGACATCGGGTGCGTTACCGGACCGGGTGCGTGATTGCCTGCTACGCAGCCATCA
>JANMYN010000287.1:0-2666 GCA_031382195.1 Betaproteobacteria bacterium | reverse complement strand
GTCTCCAAGCTCGGCGGTTTCAAGGTTCAGGGCAAGAGCGCGGAGACTGGCGTGCAACTATTGAAGGACGCGTTGGCGATGGAGAAGGCCGGCTGCTTCGCGATCGTGCTCGAGGCGATTCCGGATCGCGTAGCGCAGGTGATTACCGAGAAGCTCACGATTCCGACCATCGGCATCGGTGCCGGTCCGCACTGCGACGGGCAGAACCTGGTGCTGCACGACATGGTCGGCCTGTTCGACCGCTTTACGCCCAAGTTCGTCAAGCGCTATGCGAATTGCTGGGACGTGATCGGCAAGGCCCTGGCAGACTTCCAGGAGGACGTGCACAAAGGACAGTTCCCCCTGGCCGAACACAGCTTCACGATGAAAGAAGACGAGTACCAGGCCTTCCTGCAGAAACTCGGGAAAAACTGATAGGCGTTAGCCACAGGGGGTATCTATATCCTCCGCGGCAAATAAGTTTTCAGTTTCCAGGCTGCTGCAGTACGAAGACGCCACAGAGTTAAAAGGCAAGCCATGCTGTCGGAGTTCGAATTGATTTCGCGGTACTTCACGCGCGCGCCGCGACACACCACGCTCGGGGTCGGCGACGATGCTGCGTTGTTCTCAGTCAGTGAGGGTTGCGAACTGGCCGCCTCGACCGACATGCTGGTTGAGGGCGTGCATTTTTTTCCGGATGTCGATCCACAGGCGCTTGGCCACAAGGCACTGGCGGTGAATCTGTCGGACCTCGCGGCAATCGGAGCACTGCCCCGATGGACCATGTTGTCGTTGGCCTTGCCGGATGTGGATACGCAATGGCTGGAAGGATTTGCGCGCGGGTTCTTTGCGCTGGCTGACAAGCATGATGTGGATTTGATCGGTGGCGACACTACGCGCGGGCCACGCAACATCAGCGTGCAAATAATGGGTGAAGTCACGCGGGGCAGGGCATTACTACGCAGTGGCGCGAAGGTCGGTGACGATATCTGGGTGTCCGGCCAGCTGGGCGACGCGGCGGCTGCGCTTGCGCAGCGGCGCGGCGAATTGAGTTTGGAATCGCCCGCGCTGGAACGCTGCCGGCTGCGGCTGGACTGGCCGATGCCGCGCGTCGCACTCGGGCTGGAGTTGTTTGATCTGGCTCACAGCGCCATCGATCTATCGGACGGACTGCTGGGTGATCTGGCGCATATCTGTGAACGCTCCGGTGTCGGCGCCGAGGTCGAGTATGCGGCTGTCCCGTGTTCCGCGGATCTTCTGGTGATGCGCGACCACGCGCCGGTCATGCGCGCCGTCCTCGCGGGAGGTGACGACTATGAATTATGCTTCACCGCTACGCCGCACAGTGCAGCCGGGATCGAAGCGCTTGCCGGGACGCTGGACATCGCCTTGACGCGCATCGGCAGGATTGTCGCGGGCGCTGCGGTCTCGGTGCTGGATGCTGCGGGCCGGCCACTGCCTGTTGGGGAAAAGGGATTTGACCACTTCCGTTGACATCGTTGGACGTCCTTCCGCGCGATTCGTGTTCTCGCATCCGGCGCACTTCATTGCGTTTGGTTTCGGCATTGGATTGATCCCCGTCGCACCCGGCACGTTCGGCACCCTGCTGGCCTTGCCGATCCATGCCTGGCTATTGCCGCGATTGGGTGACCAGGCATACGCGGCGCTGCTGCCGGCAATGTTTCTGGTTGGAGTCTGGGCCTGTCATGTGACCGGCAGGAGGCTCGGGGTGCACGATCACGGCGGCATGGTCTGGGACGAGACCGTGGCTTTCCTGATCGTGCTGTATTTCACCCCCGCGTCACCGGTCTGGCAAGGGTTCGCATTTCTGCTGTTCCGCCTGTTCGATATCGTTAAACCGATGCCGATCCGGCATTTCGACCGCACCATGCGCAACGGCCTGGGTGTGATGTTCGATGATGTGCTGGCAGCGTTTTATACGCTACTCTGCCTGGCCGGCTGGAAATTCTTTTTTGGCTGATAGCCTGGGTTCGATAAAGACCATGGACGCGGAACTCTATGAATTGGCAGGACGGGTGGCCGACGCGCTGAAAGCGCGCAAGCTGATGATGGCGGCCGCGGAATCCTGCACCGGCGGCTGGATCGGCCAGGCGGTCACGATGGTGCCCGGCAGTTCGAATTGGTTCGATCGCGGCTTCGTGACTTATACGAACGAGGCCAAGCAGGACATGCTCGGCGTGAGCGCCGAAACCTTGAAGCAATTCGGTGCCGTGTCGGAACAGGCTGTGCGGGAAATGGCGGCGGGTGCCCTTGCCAGAAGCCGTGCGCACATTGCGGTTGCGGTCAGCGGCGTTGCCGGTCCGGGCGGCGGTTCGCCGGATAAGCCGGTCGGCACGGTATGGCTGGCGTGGGCAGAAAAAGGCGGCAAACTGACGGCTAAGTCAATTCGCTTTCACGGCGACAGGGATGGCGTACGCCGGCAGACTGTCATGGCTGCACTCGAAGGACTGGTTGCGATGCTTGGCCGGAAATCCTGAGTTCGGCCACCGTCCCGTCACGACGAATGCTGCCGGACGGCCAGTACCGCCTGGTTGCGCAAGGTCTTCAACAGCGCAAGCTCATCGGCGTCTTCGATCAGGATGTCGGCGCCATTGGCGATGGCGGCCTGGAAGACATCGCGCGAGCCGCTGATCGGGATGGCAAATCCCTTGCGGATGATCTCGTCG
>JANMYN010000252.1:0-7014 GCA_031382195.1 Betaproteobacteria bacterium | reverse complement strand
AATAAAAAGGGCGCCCGCAGGTGCCCTTTTTATTTTTACTGCCCGGCTTAGCTGCGGCCGACTTTTTCGACGCAGGCCTTCTCGGTCATCATTTCGAAGCCCTTGCCCTTGCAGGCGTTCTTGCCTTTGCAGCCATTCATTGAGGACTTGCACTCGCTATTGCCCTTACAGGCGTTGGAGCCGTAACACTTGACTTTTACATCTTCTGCATTCGCCGTGGTGACGATGGCAGACGTGGCGAATAGCGCGGCGGCGGTGGTTGCGAGTGCTGCGCTGACCATTTTGCGATTGACGTTCATAAGATGTACTCCTCTATCGTGGTTTCCTAGGGCCGGGTCGACGCGTTGAATCCCGCCGTCCCGGATGTTCTTACGCAACCCCATTCCGGCGCTGCGTGAGCTGTCACCCGCCCGCGACCTTGACGGGCAGAAGGGCGCGCTCTGTCGGATCTACGTGCACGCCGGGCGGCTGGATTCAACTTTGGTGCGGTTGCCGCAGGGATAGCTTGACTCACCGGCGCCTGGCAGGCAAGTTACGCGGCGGATTTCCTGTCGGGAGGCAATGTGTCGCTAGTCAACAAGCTGAAGGGCCAGATGTCGCTGCCGGTCATCGGCGCCCCCATGTTCATCGTCGGCGTGCCGGCGCTGGTTATCGAGCAATGCATCAACGGGGTCATCGGCTCCTTCCCGGCGTTGAACGCGCGCCCCGCCGAACTGCTGGATACCTGGCTGGAGCAGATCCAGGCCGCGCTCGACGCCCACCGGCAGGCGCATCCGCGGGCAAGAGTCGCCCCCTACGCCGTCAATCAGATCATCCATCATTCCAACGACCGGCTGGACCGCGATCTCGACGCCTGCGTGCGCCATCGGGTGCCGATGATCATCACCAGCCTGCGCGCGCCGGACGATGTTGTGAAAAAGGTGCACGGTTACGGTGGCGTTGTTTTCCATGACGTGGTCAGCATCCGGCATGCGCAAAAGGCGCTGGAGGCGGGGGTGGACGGATTGATCCTGGTGTGCGCCGGCGCCGGCGGCCATGCCGGTTCGCTCAGCCCGTTCGCCCTGCTGCGCGAAGTGCGCAAATTTTTCTCCGGGCCGATTGCACTGTCGGGCTCGATCACCGACGGCTCCGGAATTCTCGCGGCCGAAGCCATGGGCGCTGACTTTGCCTACATCGGCACGCGCTTCATCGCAACGCGCGAAGCCAATGCCGTGGACGAGTACAAGCAGATGATCGTAGCAAGTAGCGCGGCCGACGTGGTGTACACGCCGTTCTTCACCGGCGTGCACGGCAACTACCTCAAGCCCAGCATCGCGCGCGCCGGCCTCGATCCGGACAACCTCGCGCCTGTCGACAAGAAGACCATGAATTTCGGCTCCGGCCACACCAAGACCTGGAAAGATATCTGGGGTGTGGGACAGGGTGTGGGCAACATCGACGACTTGCCGTCAGTGGGCGAACTGATCGCTCGCCTGCACGAGGAATACGAAGCCGCCCGCCAGCGCCTGCAGCTAGCCCCGAACGGGGCGACGGCCTTGCAGGACTAAGGAGGCGCTCACCGCAGAGGACGCGGAGGACGCAGAGGGAAAACAAGAACGAGGAAAAGAAAGCGCGAATTATAAGAGTGTCGAAATCGTCATTTGGGGCGTACCTCTACCTCGGCCGATGAGAAGTTTCGACACCAGAACGTTTTTACCTCCTGCTTTTCCTCCGCGTCCTCTGCGGTGAGCGCTTCCTTAAGAGACGAAGCGACTCACGCGAGATCTGCGATGCGGTCCGCCATCAGCCCGGCGTGTTCGCGCTGCTTGTGGAAGCGGATTCCGGGGAAGCGGTCCTCGACCACTTTCATCTCGAAGGTCGTGTTGGTCAGCACGGCCAATGCATCGGCGGCGTCGCGCGCCAGGCGTCCGGCATTGGCGTCCACGAATTTCGCGAAAGCGACCGGATCGTCGCACGATACCCAGCGCGCACAGGTGTAGGGGGCGGGTGCAAGCCGCGCTTCGACACCGTACTCGTGCTGCAGCCGGTGCGCAGCCACGTCGAACTGCAGGCTGCCGACCGCGCCAAGCAGCATCATCGTGTTGCGCAGCGGACGGAATACCTGGATCGCCCCTTCTTCGCCGAGTTGCAGCAATCCGGTGCGTAGTTGCTTGGTCTTGAGCGGGTTCACGACTTCAACAGTGTGGAAAATTTCCGGTGCGAAGAAAGGCAGGCCGGTGAACTGCAGGTCCTGGCCACCGGTCAGCGTGTCGCCCAACTGGATGCCACCATGGGTCGGAATGCCGATGATGTCGCCCGCGTACGCTTCATCCAGCAACTCGCGGCGCTGCGACAGGAAGGACACGACGTTGTTGGGCCGGATCTCCTTGCCGGTGCGCTGAATCTTGAGCCGCATACCGCGTTGGAAGTGGCCCGAACACACGCGCATGAACACCACGCGGTCGCGGTGCGCGGGGTCCATGTTGGCCTGGATCTTGAACACCACGGCGGAGAAACCGCTGTCGTGCGGATCGACATTACCCTGCAAGGCCATGCGGGCCTGCGGCGGCGGCGCGATGTCCACCAGCGCATCGAGTATCTCGCGCACACCGAAGTTGTTGATGGCCGAACCGAAGAAGGCTGGTGTCTGCCTGCCGGCGAGGAATTCCTCGCGCGAGAAGGCCGGCGTTGCGCCGCGCACCAGTTCGATGTCGTTGCGCGCCCGCGTGAACTCGTCGCCGAAGCGTGACGACAGCGACGCATTATCGAGCCCGGAGACGATTTCCTCCTCTTTGTCGAGCCGGTCTTCGCCGGGGCGAAAAACGCGGATGCGGTCTTCGGCCAGATCGTAGACGCCGCGGAACGCCTTGCCCATGCCGATCGGCCAGGAAAACGGCACCACTGACATGCCCAGCGCCTTCTCGATTTCGTCGATCAGGTCCAGCGGCTCGCGCACTTCGCGGTCCATCTTGTTGATGAAGGTGATGACCGGCGTGCCGCGCGAACGGCACACCTCCAGCAGCCGCAGCGTCTGTGCCTCGACGCCGTTGGCGGCGTCGATGACCATCAGCGCTGCATCGACAGCCGTCAGCACGCGATAGGTGTCTTCAGAGAAATCCTTGTGGCCGGGGGTGTCGAGCAGGTTGATGACCTTGCCGCGGTACTCGATCTGCATCACCGAGCTGGAAACCGAGATGCCGCGCTGCTTTTCGATCTCCATCCAGTCGGACGTGGCATGGCGCGTGGCCTTACGCGCCTTCACGCTGCCGGCGATATGGATGGCACCCGCGAACAGCAGCAGCTTCTCGGTGAGCGTAGTCTTGCCGGCGTCCGGGTGCGAAATGATCGCGAACGTGCGGCGCTGTTCGACGTGCCCGGCCAGTATTTCTTTCGTGATCTCGCTCATGAATCCTTCAGGGGGTTGCCTTGTCAAGCCTTGAGACGGTGCGCAGACTGCGGTCCATGGAAAAGGGGCGAATTCTACGGGCTTGCCTTGCACGCGTCCATGACCGGTCCTGCTACAAGTTAAGGCCGTGTGGGACACATGGAGGTCGAGACATGGCCCGGCCGAGGGTCCGCGAATAAACGTCCATGCGTACCGGCTCGGTCACCTCTGGATCGTCCTGGCGATGGTTGTCGCAAATTGACGAATTCTTTGCCAGAATGCGCTCTTCGTAGCAGCGATCGGTTGTGCCCGGAATTTCGGGAAACGCAATGAACACACCGAAGAATCTCCTTGAGAAGTATCTGGAGGCGAAAGACCTCAATCGCCCATCCCTGATTCTCGACTGCTTTACGCCAGACGCGGTTCTGACTTACTCCATTGCGACAGACACGATCTCATTCCCCGCCAAAGTACTGGGAGCGGATGCGATTGCGCAAACACTGGTGCGGGACTTCAGAAAAAACTTCGACAACTGCAAGACTTACTATGTATGCGATTCGCTCGCCGGGCACGCCCGGCGCATCGACTTCATACCATGGCTGGTAATCATGACGCAGATATCGAATACGGCGCTGCGGGTCGGCAAGGGCTATTACCGGTGGCAGTTCGAATCCGCTGAAAAAGCGCTGCGGGTATGTGCAATGCACATACACATCGAGAGCATGGACATCATCGACGACCCCGCTGGCAAGACCCTCCATGTCCTGCAATCGGCGTTGCCTTATCCGTGGCTGCCGCCGGCGACGCTGCGCGAAACATTCGCGAGCTTGAGGAAGCAGTTTCCTTTCCTTGAATTCCTTGACAAGTTCAATGTTCCAGTCGACAGGCCGGACTAGCATGCAGCATCCGGCACGATGACAGTGCGGATCATCGGCCACTGCGCACCATGTCTGAGCAATGATTCGTCGGATTGCAGCCGGGCGCGTTCAAATACAGGCGCATACCACTTCTCTTACCTTGGTACGGATTGTGCACCAATCGAGTCTGTACGTTGACGTATGGATTTTGGCTTAATTTTTGAGGAGACGCTGCCGGCATCCTTGACCACGGCATGTTCCAGGGCTGTCTTGGCATTGCGAAGATGCGTTCTCATTGATCCGACCGCCCGCGCCGGTTCGCGGTCCCTGATGGCCAGGTAGATTTTGTTGTGCTCCTCGAACGCGCCGCGAAAACGTCCGGGCGCGCGAGCCGTGGTGGCGACCAGCAGGCGGATCTGGACACCGATGAGTTCGCCGACCCGGGTTGCCAGCGAATTATTCAGGCTGTTCCAGATGACTCGATGAAACTCCAAGTCAAGATCGCTGAATCGGGAGGTGTCATTTTCGCGCAGAGACTGGCGGGCTTGCTGAAGGATTTCCTTTAGTTGAGCAATTACAGTCTTGTCGGCCTTTTTTGCGGCATGGCGAACGGCGAGTAATTCGAAAGCCTCCCTGACCGAGTAGGTCTGTTCGATATCTTCGGGGGTCACCGTGCGCACGGAATAGCCGCGATGCGGCAAACAGGTCACCAGACCCTCGCGCTCCAGCCCGGCCAGTGCTTCGTTGATCGGAGTGGCGGACAGTTTGAGAGCCTCGGCAAGAGCGGCAACAACCAATTTGGAGCCTGGCGCCAGGACGCCAGTAATGATGTTCCGGCGAATCGCCTGGTGCGCGGCTTCGCTCAGCGTCGTGCGCTTGACCGAGTCGGGCTGATTTTTTTTGGACCAGGAATTGACCATGCGATTGACAAGTAAAAGTCTATATTCTATAGAATAGTGCTTTGTTTGCCGAACGGCCATTGCGATTTCGTTGAGGCGGCGGGATATAGGTCGAAACCTGTTCTTTGCGCCAGTGTGCTAATTTCCAGTGCCCCTAAAAAACTGAGGAGAACATCATGGCCAAAGAAATCTTGTGTGCGTTCGGTGTAGACGTGGATGCGGTTGCGGGCTGGCTGGGTTCTTACGGCGGCGAAGATTCTCCGGACGATATCTCCCGCGGCCTGTTTGCCGGCGAAGTCGGCATGCCGCGCCTGGTCAATTTATTCAAGCGCCTCGGCATCAAAACCACCTGGTTTATCCCCGGGCACTCGATCGAAACGTTCCCGGAACAAACCGCCATGGTGGTGGAGGCGGGGCATGAAATCGGCATTCACGGCTATACCCACGAAAATCCAATCTCGATGACCCGCGAGCAGGAAGAGGCGGTTCTCGACAAATGTATCGACCTGGTGACCAAGGTTTCCGGTAAACGCCCAACCGGCTACGTCGCGCCGTGGTGGGAATTCAGCACCGTCACCAACGAATTGCTCCTGAAACGAGGGATCAAGTACGACCACAGCCTGATGCACAAGGATTTCGAACCCTACTACGTGCGCGTGGGCGATACCTGGACGCTTATCGATTACTCGAAAAAACCGCAGGAATGGATGAAGCCCCTGCAGCGCGGCGTCGAGACGGACCTGATCGAGATTCCGGGAAGCTGGTATCTCGACGACTTGCCGCCGATGATGTTCATCAAGAAGGCGCCCAATTCCCACGGCTTCGTCAATCCCCGCCACCTCGAGGAAATATGGCGCGATCAGTTCGACTGGGTGTACCGGGAAATGGATTACGCCGTTTTCACCATGACCATCCATCCGGATGTGTCCGGACGTCCGCAGGTATTGCTCATGCTCGAGCGCCTGTTCAATCACATCAGCCGTCATCCCGGCGTGAGGTTCACTACGTTCGACGATATCGCCAATGATTTCGCCCGGCGCAGCCCGCGCAAGAAAAAATAAGCCGCATAAGACCGCTCTGGAGTACGCTGAACTTATCGGACCGGGGACATGGCAATGCAGAGTTGGCGCAATCGCAAAACCCTCATCCTCGGTCGTACCGAGATGATGGGGTTGCTGACCCCGGCGGAATACAACCAGTGCGTGGAACAGGCGTATCGCATGCACGGCGAGCGGCGCTTTTACATGGACCCGAAGGGCCACATCGTCCTCGCCAAGTATCCGGGCGAGTGGGAGGCGATGCCGTCCTATATCGAGGAACCCGAGGCCGCGGCCTGCAAGTGGGTGTCGATCCGCGAGAACAACCGCAAGAACCACGATCTGCCCACGGTATTTTCGATCCTCATCTACACGCATCCTGAAACCGGCTTTCCGCTGGCGATTTGCGACGGCAGCCACCATACCGTCATGCGTACCGGATCGGCTGCGGCCGTTTCCGCCAAATGGCTGGCGCGCAAGGATTCGAAAGTGCTGGCGATCGTCGGGGCGGGGCACATGGCGGCCGGCGTGCTCGCGACCTGCAACGAAGTCTTCGACTGGGAGGAAGTCCGCGTCTGGAGCCGCTCGCAGGCGACACTGGACCACTTCGTCAAGGAGCAGCGGCCAAAATACGAGGGCTTCAAGCTCATCGCAACCACCAACCTGGAAAAAGCCGTGCGCGGCGCCGACGTGCTGGTGACGGTAACGCCGGCACGCGGGGCCATCGTCAAGGATGAATGGATCAGCGAGGGCATGCATATTGCCGCGCTGGGCGCCGACAAGTCGGGTGACCAGGAGCTTGAAGCCGCGATCCTGAAGCGCGCGCGCATCTTCGTTGATGATATCCGCCAGTGCCG
>JANMYN010000228.1:0-1700 GCA_031382195.1 Betaproteobacteria bacterium | reverse complement strand
GAGTCGTAGGTCATGACCTGCGCCGTGAAATACTGGTGGTGCTGATGGGTATGGCGGTGGTAGACCGGCATCAGGATGCCGCCAAGACCTTTGATGGGGCGGTGCATGGCGTTCTTGTGCAGCCACCATTCGTTCCAGTTGTAGAACACCAGCACCGGCACCACGAACAGCAGCTCCCAGACTGTCGGTTCATGCACATGCGCGACGCAATACCAGATCACGGCAACGCCGGGAACGAAGATCGACAGCAGATGGCCCCAACCGTTGTACCAGGAAGCGATGTTGCGCCGGTACTCGTCGCGGAATGCCGCCTGCTTCGGGGTCAATATGCCGGTCGTCATGCTCCTCCCTCATCGCGGGTCGACGCCCGCTGGCCGAAAACTCGCCGCAAACCATACGCCCATGCGGCGGCCGCGGTCAAGGCGCACCGCAGCGCCCTATCTTGCCTCGCTGAACAGGTTGCTCTAAGGTGCAGCCTTGCCCATCCCGCTGCGTACCATGACTACAGCAACAATCAATTCCTTCCGGCGCGACGCCCAGGTCATCAGCCTGGTCGGCCTTGCCCATGGCACTTCGCATTTTTTCCATCTTTCGCTCGCGCCGCTGTTTCCCTGGTTGAAGGATGCCTTTGCCGTCAGCTATGCGGAACTCGGCCTGCTGATGAGTGTATTTTTCATCGTATCGGGCATCGGCCAGGCGCTCGCCGGATTCGTCGTGGATCGTTTCGGCGCCCTGCGGGTCTTGTTCGGCGGCATTGCGCTGCTCGGCGTTTCCGCGCTAGGCCTCGCCGCCAGCCAGAATTATCCGATGCTGGTTCTGTTTGCCGGCGTAGCCGGCTTGGGTAACTGTGTATTCCATCCTGCGGACTTCACCCTGCTGAATAGACGCGTCAGCGTCCCGCGCCTCGGGCACGCCTTCAGTGTTCATGGACTGACCGGTACGCTTGGCTGGGCTATTGCACCCCTGTTTCTGGCCGGAATCGCGAGTGTTTCAAGCTGGCGCGTAGCGTTACTGGCAGCCGCGGTGCTGGCGTTTACCGTACTCACGGTGTTGATCGCTTTCCGCCATTTGCTCGATCCCCGCGCAGTCGGTGAGGCGGTGGCGGAATCGGCGATGAAGAAAGAAGCCGGAAGCGGATCACTGGGTTTCATGAAGGTACCGGCGGTGTGGATGTGCTTCGGCTTCTTCTTCATCTCCTCGATCTCCTTCGGCGGCATACAGAGCTTCGCCGCCACCGCGCTGGGCGAGCTGTACGAGATTCCCCTGACGTATGCGACGGCGTGCATCACGGCTTACATGCTGGCAAGCGCGGGCGGCATCGTGGTAGGCGGCTTTCTGGCGGCAAAATTCCAGCAGCATGACAAGGTGATCGCGATTGCCTTCGCCGGCGCGGGCGCAGTCTCAGTGCTGGTGGCGAGCGCCGTGCCGCCGGCAGCGATGGTCATTGTGCTGCTTGGTGCAATCGGATTCGGATCCGGAGTGGCCGGGCCATCGCGCGATCTGCTGGTACGCGCCGCCGCGCCGAAAAATGCGACCGGCCGCGTTTACGGCGTGGTCTATTCCGGCCTCGACATCGGACTCTCCGGCGCGCCATTGATGTTCGGCATGCTCATGGACGCGCACCATCCCGGCTGGGTATTCATCGGCATCGGCGCCTTCCAGGCGCTATCGCTGATTGCAGTGCTCGGGGTTGGCGAAGG
>JANMYN010000217.1:0-5626 GCA_031382195.1 Betaproteobacteria bacterium | reverse complement strand
GCCGAATGGAAATCCATCGAGTGCATCATGGGTGCGGCGATGATCTGCATACCGGGCGCGATCTCGTCGCTGCGGTTTGTCATGCTGAACCTGATTCTGTCGCCCACGCGCGCGCGGATCACGGGACCGGGCACCTGATCGCCAAAAGTCCATGCGCTGAACTTAACGCCTGGGGCGATCTCGATGATCTTGTGAGTCGTGTCGAGCCGTATCGTTTTTACGGCCGCGGGGTCGAGCGACTTAATTTCTGGAACTGTGCTGAGGGAAGACCCGGAAGAGAATGGCCCCGTGTGGCGCTCCGCTGAGGTTTTGGACGGCACTGGCTTCAGATCCATTTTGGACGGATCGTAACGATCTGGAGGCGCGGTAGGCCCGCATGCAGCAAGGAGCAACTCCAAACCAGCCGCAACGCAAAGAAATTTCTTCCGTGATGAAAAGCCATGGATGCGCGAAGCGCTCGGGCTCGTTGTTGTCATGTGGCCTCTTCCTATGCGTAATTGAACGTTGATTGGCGAAATGCACCTGTCCTGCATGATGAAGCTACATGCGAACCCGAATTTTTCCTTTGATCTGGCTCAAGGTTGGGCGATGTTGCGCGACCCTCTGCTGAGGAACGCCGTCAGCTCATCCAGAAAATGATGCAGGTGGATGTGGCCGTGCCGCGTGATTTCCACGACGGTGCGTAGCGTTTAACTTCCTGATCGCTTTGCGCTGACCGCGATTGATCGAGTTTTTTTCGCGTTTCGAAATCCCCGTTTTTTGGCTTCCCGCAAGCGGCTGGGCTTACCCAATTGCGGCACCGCTCGTCGCTCAGAGACGACAAACCGGTTCCTCCGCGCGCTTCTTGCATCAACTGACGACATGATTTACCTGCGCAATAACAGTGACGTAAGCACGCCGAAAAGTTACTGCTCGAATGTGGTGCGCGCAAACGATTGCTGGCCCACGGGTTGCACATATATGGCGGGTACAAGCGCTCGTTTGCCAATGCACTAACCGAACCCCCGGGGGGAGATATGTCGTACCTACAACCTTTGTTAATTTGGCCGGACCGGATACTGCCGTCACTGCTGATTTTGCTGCTGATAGCGGTACCGTTCCTCTACGCGGCACGTGGGCCAGTGCATGCATTCATCAGGAGCGCGTCGCGGGCGGTGTCGAATCCGCTGCGGCTGGGGGCGCGCTGGCTCGCCGTTGCGGCCGTGCGGCTTCGCAACCGTAATCGCCAGGTGCTGTTCGCACACGGCAGCCATGAAGTGAAGCAGACCATCGAACGCGAGTTCGAGCGCGTCACGACGCTGGTGCAGCGCGATCTGGAAGGCTATCCGGTGTTACAGCGCAAACTTCTGGACGAGATCACCCGCATCGAGGAGGACTACAAGCAGACAGGCGAAGTGCCCCTGCCACCGCCGGATTGGGTGAAGGCGATCGAAGCGATCGCCAAGATCAAGCCATCCGGCGACGGAGTCGTCGAACACATTCTTACTGAGATCCGCGATGCGCTCGGCCAGATCTACCAGAAGGTCGTGTCCGAGTACCGCAGCGCCTACCAGGAGCGGCATCATATTCTGAAGGGGTTTCTGCCGTTCTGGCGTTCCGTGAGCCAGACGCTGGCACAAGTGGACCGCAACATCACCAGCCTGCAGGTCAGCGCCGCAAAAATCGACGCCAACGTGCTGAAGCTCGAAAACATCACCGCCAGGGGCAACGACGCGGCGCACGCGCTGGCTTCCTCGGCTTCCACGCAGTTCTTCGTCGCCGGAATGGTGATGTTGATCGCGTTCGGCGGCGCCTACGTCAACTTCAAGTTGATCGCGCTGCCGATGTCGGCCATGGTCGGCGGCGGCGACTACATTACTGACACTCTGCAGGCATCGGAAGTTGCGGCGCTGGTGATCATTCTGTTCGAAACACTGATGGGCCTGTTCTTGATGGAAACGTTGCGCTTTACCAGCCTCTTTCCATTCGGTGGCATTACCGAGAAAATGCGCCGCCGCCTGATGTGGGCGTCGCTCACCATTCTCCTCGTTCTGGCCGGGGTCGAAGTCGCACTTGCGGTGATGCGCGATGCCATCATATCCGCTGACGTGGCGCTCAAGCAGCAACTCGGCTCGGTTGCGGGCGCGGCACATGTCGAGGCCGGCTGGGTGACCCGCATCCCGACTTTCGGCCAGATGATCCTGGGTTTCACGCTGCCGTTTGCCCTTGCGTTCGTGGCGATCCCGCTGGAAACCTTTATTAACTCCGGTCGCACTGTGCTTGGCGCTGGCCTGGAACTCGGGCTCCAGGCTCTAGCGTTCGTGCTGCGCTTCGCCGCCAATATAGCAAAGGAAGCAGGGCGGTTCGTGATCATGCTCTACGATGTGCTGATCTTTGCGCCGCTTGCCATCGAGCGCTGGGTGACGGGCTATCGAGAAGGGGCCGGGCGGCGCAACAAGCTGCGACCGGTGCCGCCGCTCAAGCGCGCGTCCGGATCCGAGGAGGCAATATGAAAGTCACGTCCACGCTTGGAGTCCTTGGAGCATTCCTGTTTGTCGTTGCCTGCGGACCGCAGGCCAACCACAACCAGGCGGTGTATGTGCTGATCGACACTTCCGGCACTTACGTGCAGGAGATAAACAAAGCACAAGCCGTGGTGAATTATCTTCTGGGCACGATCAACCCCGGCGATGCGCTGGCGGTCGGACGGGTGAAGAGTCGCAGCTTCAGCGAGAAGGAAATCGTTGCCAAGGTCAGCCTGGGCAAAGACCCGTTGGCTGCCAATACCCAGAAACGCGCATTCAGCGAGCAATTCGCCGCGTTCGCCAGGGCCGAGAAGCAATCCAAGGGAAGCCGCTACACTGATATTACCGGCGGCATCATCCAGGCAGCCGAGTATTTGAACGAAACCCAGGCCGGGCGCAAGACCATCGTCATCTTTTCCGACATGCAGGAAGAGCTGGATTACAAGACGGTGCGCGATATTCCGATCAAGCTCGATGGCATCCGCGTTGTTGCGCTCAATGTCACCAAACTCAACACCGACAACGCCGATCCGCGCCGCTACATCGACCGGCTCGAGTGGTGGGAGAAGCGCACGCGCGGCGCCGGCGCGTCTGACTGGAGGGTGGTAAACGACATGGAGCATCTTGATCGCATTTTCAAGAAAAAGGGTTGAGCAGTGAAAAAACGGCCGGAATTCTTCCGGCCGTTTCTGTTTTGGATAAGCGAAGCCGCCTGAGCTTTTCAGCTTATTCGAATCGTGAATTCGCAATTCCATTAGCCCGGGTTCGACCATTGCTAGGTGCGCCTATCCGCTGGGGTGGCGTGGGCGTATCGCGTACCCGGGAATCCTTGAGTGTGCGGTAGCGCACCGACGCGGCCAGGATCAGTATGGTCGAATTCATTCAAAGTGCGGGCCGTGGTTTCCAGGCAAGCAGCCGATATCGATCGCGAGTAGCGTCCAGAACGGTATCGCCATGAAACCACATCCAAATCCGGAGAGACGCAATGCCGCGGATCTGGAGTATCGCGAATTTCTTCGGCTGACGAACGCCGACTGGTCCGAATGGAAGTGGTAACAGCCACGAATTACGAGGAACATTAAATGGATTGGGGCTTCATAGAGGAAAACTGGGCGCAAATGAGAGGAAACCTGCTGAGGCAATGGGGCAGATTGTCCGATCGAGAGCTCGACGCGATTGCAGGACATCGTGATCGGCTTGCGAGGACTATCCGGGAGATTTACGGCTTTACCAGTGAAGAAGCCGAAAACCAGATCAAGGCCCTTGAGCACTGCGACATGGATTTTCGTAACTGAAATACTGCACAACGTCTGTGCAATTGTGTAGACCGGATGGAAGAAGGAACTTGTTGATGCTTCATTACGCCGCATGGTTCGTAGTAATCAGTTGTCTCGCCGTGTTCTTCGATTTCGGTGGCCTGGCTGCCGGTTCTGCCGAAAAGGCCAGACTCCTTGGCTTTCTCTTTCTTGTGATTGTTTTCATTGGCGTTGTCGCAACGCTGGTTCTGAATCGCGTTAAGAGGCCCAGCCCGCCACGCTCACGCCACGATTATTTCCGGCGAATTCGTAGTGAAGGACGTGCCCCGGACTGATTGACTACAGGAAAGCGGTTCTGGACAAGTTCTACGGGTTGCGAAATTTGAATTCCATTCTGCACCTTGCGTTCTCCCGGTTATTGGCACAAACGCGTTCGGCCGTCCCATCGCCGGACCATCGTGTGCGCTAAGAATCGCATTGCGCGACAGCGCAGCTTGTTTAAGTCACGCGCCAGGATTCTTAAATGTTCAAGTCAACAATTCGACAGATTTAACGCCCCATGGGAGCTGCGTTGGGGTTATTCTCACCGGCGGTCGGGAGACGGTGTGTTTAAATCCGCAACCTCAACCTTCCAGGCAGGCTAAACGTGCCTGGTTGCCCGCGCAGACACGTTCGTTACAGAATCGTAAAATATCCCGCGGGGAATTAAAGAAACCGCATGATGCGGCGCCGAGCGCCGTTACTGGCAGCGGGCCGCACTCGTGAAGCCGTCATGGCATTTGCTTTGCGCCAACACTTTTCATAAGCTGTGTGGCTTATCGAGTTCCTCCGGCGCCATGGAAAACAAAAACCAGTTCCGCCTTCTGCTCGAACGCCGTTTCGGCCCTTTCTTCCTGACCCAGCTGCTCGGGGCGTTCAACGACAATCTTTACAAGAATGCGCTCGTCATCCTTGTCGCTTATCACGCAGCGACCTATTCCAGCCTCGATCCAAATCTGCTGACCAATGCCGCGGCAGGCGTTTTCATTCTTCCTTTTTTGCTGTTCTCCGCGAGCGCCGGCCAGATTGCCGACAAATTCGAGAAGTCCGCGATCATCCGCATCATCAAGGCGGTTGAAGTCGGGATCATGGCGATCGCCAGTGCGGGTCTGCTGTTGCAGAGCCTGCCGTTGCTGTTCACGGCGCTGTTTTTGCTCGGGCTGCATTCCACTTTTTTCGGTCCGGTGAAGTACGCAATCCTGCCGCAGGCACTGAGCCCTGCGGAACTGATGGGCGGCAACGGACTCGTGGAGATGGGGACCTTCGTCGCAATCCTCGTTGGCACCCTGGTGGCCGGCCTTTTGGTTGCACTCGACAACGGCATTGGCTGGGTCAGCGTGCTGATCCTGAGCATCAGCGTGCTGGGGTTTGTTGCCAGCCTGGCCATCCCCAAGGCACCGGCGGCGGCCGCGTCGCTTGCTTTCGACTGGAATCCGTTACGCGAGACCTGGTCGAACCTGAAGTTCGCGCGGGAAAACCGCACGGTGTTTCTTTCGCTGCTGGGCATCTCCTGGTTCTGGTTCTATGGCGCGATGTTTTTGTCGCAGTTTCCGAATTACAGCAAGATCGTGCTTGGCGGAAACGAGCATGTGGTCACGCTCTTGCTGGCGCTGTTCTCCATTGGTGTAGCAACGGGATCGCTGCTGTGCGAGCGCTTGTCCGGTCACAAGGTGGAAATCGGCCTGGTGCCGATCAGGAACAAGTCCAGCGCGATCCGCCACGCGCCTGGCTGCATCAGGAATTGCCAGGCGCCGATGTCGGCGTGCGCGAGACCTTCCGGCGTGGCAAGAAACAAGTCCACGGCGAACAGGCTCAGGCCGATGGATC
>JANMYN010000174.1:0-5285 GCA_031382195.1 Betaproteobacteria bacterium | reverse complement strand
TGGGAAGCTCTTGAGGCGACGGAACTGGAGGGCAAGACTTTCGACGAAGGCAGGCAATCGATGCAAATGGGTTGGAGCGGCACCTTTGAGCAATTCAGCGATTATCTGGCGAAGGCTGTAAGGGAACAGCGCAAATAACCGCAACTAGCGGACGACATCGGGAAGAGGGAAATAGCAGATGCAAAAAATCACGCCGTTTCTGTGGTTCGACGACTAGGCCGAGGAGGCGATGAATTTTTATACCTCCATCTTCAAGAATTCAAAGAAGGGGCGCATTGCGCGCTATGGAGACGCCGGGCCGGGACCGATGGGAACGGTGATGTCCGCGATCTTCGAGCTCGATGGACAGGAATTCTTTGCGTTGAACGGCGGCCCGCAATTTACTTTCTCTCCGGCAATTTCGTTCTTCGTCACGTGCAGGACACAGGCGGAAGTCGATGAGTACTGGGAGAAGCTCTCCGCGGGCGGACAAAAGCAACGATGCGGCTGGCGGCGCGATGACCGCGGCCACCGCGCACCTGGTCCACGCCCCCTTCAATCGATTGGTGCCAACCCGGATGAATTCATGAGCGCGAACAGCGGCCCCGGCTACAGCAAGCATCCCGAGCATCGCGTCCATGTCGCTCCCGCCGGCGTGCGCGTGCGGGTGACGTTTAACGGCGAGGTGATCGCCGATGCGCGCGATGCAATCAAGCTCGAAGAAAGCGGCTATTCACCGGTCTACTATGTCCCGCGCCGGGACGTGAAAATGCAATAACTGGCGCGAAGCGAGCACCGGACCTATTGCCCGTTCAAGGGCCACGCTTCGTACTACACGCTTTCATTGCGCCAGCGCACAGAGCAAAACGCGGCCTGGAGCTACGAGCAGCCGTACGATGAAATGAGCGTGATCGGGGTGCGGCTCGCCTTCTACCCGAACAAAGTCGATCGCGTCGAATCGAACAGGGACTGACTGGCGCCCTCCCGCATACGGGAGCTGCAATGAAACCCGCATCGCCGGCGGCATCAATGCGCCGGAATGACGCTAAACTCGCGCCCATGCCACCGATCATCTCCATTACAAATCTGACCAAAACCTACGCCTCAGGCCTGCAAGCGCTGAAGCGCATCGATCTCGAAATCCGCAAAGGCGAGATTTTCGCACTGCTCGGGCCCAACGGTGCCGGCAAGACGACGCTGATCAACATTATCTGCGGGATGGTCACGCCGACCACGGGAACGGTGCTCGCAGACGGTCATGACATCGTGCGCAACTACCGCGCTTCGCGCTCGCAAATCGGCCTGGTTCCGCAGGAGTTGTACACCGACTCGTTCGAGACGGTATTAAACACGGTGAGCTTCAGCCGCGGCCTGTTTGGCCGCGAGCGCAATCCGGCGCATCTGGAGAAAGTCCTGCGCGAACTGTCGCTTTGGGACAAACGACACGACAAGATCATGACGCTGTCAGGTGGAATGAAGCGCCGCGTACTGATCGCCAAGGCGCTGGCGCACGAACCGGAGATTCTGTTCCTCGACGAACCGACGGCGGGTGTGGACGTGGAGCTGCGCCGCGACATGTGGGCACTGGTGCGGCGCCTGCGCAACGGCGGCGTGACGATCATTCTGACCACGCACTACATCGATGAGGCCGAGGAAATGGCGGACCGCATCGGCGTCATCAGCAAGGGCGAACTGATCCTGGTCGAGGAAAAGACCCGGCTCATGAAAAAGCTCGGCAAGAAATACTTGACGCTGCATCTTCAGGAGCCGATGGCGGAGATCCCCGCGGGGCTGGGCGACTGGCACCTGGTTTTGAAGGATAGCGGCAACGAGTTGGAATACACGTTCGACGCGAACGCGGAAGGCACGGGCATCCCGCCTCTGCTGCGCCGGCTGAGCGAACTCGGGATCGGGTTCAAGGACCTGCGCACAGAGCAAAGCTCGCTGGAAGATATTTTCGTCAGTCTGGTTAGCGAGCGCAGATGAGCGCCTCCGCGAAAATTCCTGCATTCAACCGCCACGGCGTGCTGGCGATCTTTCGCTTCGAACTGGCGCGCTTCCGGCGCACCTTCTGGCAGAGTCTGGTCACGCCGGTGATCACGACCTCGCTCTACTTCGTGGTGTTCGGCGCCGCGATCGGCTCACGCGTGAGCGAAGTGGGCGGCGTGTCTTACGGCGCGTTCATCGTGCCGGGACTGATCATGCTGTCGCTGTTTACCGAGAGCCTCAACAATGCCTCGTTCGGCATCTACATCCCAAGGTTTACCGGCACCATCTACGAAATCCTGACGGCGCCCGTGTCCGCACTCGAGATCGTGCTCGGCTATGTCGGCGCGGCGGCGGCCAAGTCGATCCTGCTCGGCGTGGTGATCCTGCTGACCGCGACGCTGTTCGTCCCGATCCGGATCGAGCATCCCCTCTGGATGATCGCCTTTTTGATGCTCACTGCGGCGACCTTCTGCCTGTTCGGCTTCATGATCGGAATCTGGGCGAAGGGCTTCGAGCAACTGCAGTTCATCCCCATGCTCGTCATCACGCCGCTGACCTTCCTAGGCGGCGCCTTCTATTCAATCGATATGCTGCCGCCGGCGTGGCGTACCGTGAGTCTGTTCAACCCGATCGTCTACCTGATCAGCGGATTTCGCTGGAGCTTCTACGAAACTTCCGATGTCGGCGTCGGCGTAAGCCTGGCGATGACGCTGGCGTTCTTCGCGGCTTGCCTCGCCGGGGTGGTATGGATTTTTCGGACGGGGTACCGGCTCAAGAGCTGAGAGACCGCGTTGGTCAATGGATGGAGCCTTGATCGCCGTCTCCGCGATACCCGGATTTTTATCAGAACTTGTACGCATACCGCAGAAAGAAATCCTCGTCTTGCCGCTTGCGCGCCGCATCGACCAGAATATTCATCTCATCGCGTCGACGAACGCGTGCGGTGAACGTTTGGCGCTCATCAATTTTCCATTCATAGCGGAACTCGCGCAGCACTTCGTTGTTGCGGAAGTCCGGGGATATCAACCACCCGGGATCGGCGCGCCCATATTGAACAGCGAAGCTGTGCCGCGGAAACAAATCCAGAATGCTTAATTGTAGCTGCCAGGCAAATCCGCCTGCCCTGCCCGATGTTCCTGTGCCGATGATTGCGGTGTCCGGGGTTTTGGGCGCGTAGCCAAGCTCGGTTCCCAGGAGAAGTTTGGCGTCTCCCGGGCCGGTCGCCCATTGGGCCGCCAAGCGTCCCACGAATGCCAGATAATCCTCTGCGCGATCTTGTGACCCGCCTCCCGTTCTCAATGTGCCCGGCAAGTAATTGATGTCCAAAGTACGCTGCACTATCGCGCCGTACGGTTCGATACTTTCCAACGCTGCAAAGTAACTCACTCGGGACCGCGAATCCTCGAACGTCAAAGGCGGCAATCTGACATTCGTCGGGCCTTCGGCTGCGTTACGTTGAAGGATCAGGTGCCAGTTCCAGCCTGTTTCGGTGAGGTAACGGACATGCGCGCCATCCGTCCAGGTGATATCGACGTCCGGACTGTCGCTGCGGTCAAGGGAACCTCCGGCGACACCTGCCAATTCGAACGCCGTCTGCAGTCGGCCTATCGATACCTCCCAACGGGAGGAAGGGGTATAGGTGAGAAACAGCTCGTCGACCGTGGAATCCCCCGCTCGCAAGCCATCGGTATCCGGAATGGACTCGAAGAACTCAAAGTGCGGATGGTTATTCCGTGTTGAGTATCGGCCTGCGAGTCGAACAGTCCCGGAGAGCTGCTCGGAGGGTTTCCAATTCAGCCCGCCGCGGATTCGGCCAATAAACTGATCAGTGTCTTCACGGGAGCCGTCACGTTCTTCCCGCTTCGACAAATAGTAGCCGCCGCGCAGATCGCCGATTAAGTCAAGTCCAGTCGACAAGGGAATGTCGGCGAACGTTGAAGGCGCCGTCAAAACGCCGATGAACGTGGTGGCTGCGCGCAAGATTTCAAATTTTTTTTGCATACATCGGCAAAAACAGGCCTGGCGCCCGCTGCGGCCAGGATTCTTTGAGCGGCGACCAAAGCGACGAAGCCGCAGCGCTGCCGGTAGCGACGCCGCAACTCCTCGATTCATTGAGCAACGCGCCAGGGCGAAAGGTCCTGCCATGTCTTCAGGACGCCGGTCGCCCACGCCGTGGTCTTGTCCTTGTGGCACAGGTTGCACGCATTCGGAATCTTCAATGCATCGCTCTCTGAAGGCGTGATATAGCGGAAGGTGTGGGCGCGCACGTTCACGTCCTCGATCGTCTTCGCGATTTTCGGCATGTGGCAGGCAATACACGCGTTGCCGGCGCTGCCCGGCTTGTGATGAGTGTGCGCTTCGGTCGTCGGCGCGCGCGGACCGATCGCCGTATTGGGGCCGTGGCAGTCGAAGCAGATGCTCTTGGCTGGCTTCCACAGGACGGCGTCGTTCTCGGTGCCATGCACGTCGTGACAGCTGAAGCAGGTGACGCCGCGCGTGTACATCAGGCTCTGCACGAAGTCGTTGCCCTGCATCCGGTTTTTGTGTGCTGTACCTTCGGCAAAGTGCGTGAAGGAAGTCTCCCCCAGTTTGTGTTCTTCCAGCTTCCAGTAGTCGGCCAGATTCTTGCCTACGTGAAAGCCGACCGGCCAATCGTAGTATTTCCCCTGGATAGGATTCTTCAGGGGTTGTCCTTGCGAATGACACTGAATGCACACGTCGTTGGCCTGCACGTAGTCGAGCTTCGCCGGATTGATGATATTGGGCCTGCCCTGGTGTGCCGCGTGCTCGCTGCCAGGTCCGTGACAGCGCTCGCAACCCACGTTCCACTCCGTGACTTTCCTGGTGGCAATGTCGTAGTTCACCGAATGGCAGCCATCGCACAGCGGACCGGTCGGCCGCTGAAAATTGTCGGGCGGATACAACGCCGCCCACCAATCCGTGCCGTTCTTCACGAAGTACGGACGCCACATTTTGTGCGTCACGTCCCACTGCGCGGGGAACACGAAATAATCGTCGCCGACCTGTTTGAAGTAGCGCTGCTTCCATTTGCTGCCGTAGGTGAATGCGATGTCATCCTTGGAGAAGTTGAGAAGAGGATCGGGCTTGGAGAGATCCGGAATGATCGCGTCCGGATGCGCGCGCGGATCTTGCACCACATTGGCCATGCGTGTCTTCTTCCAGCGCTCGTAGATCTCGGTGTGGCAGTCCTTGCACGCGGCCGAACCCACGTAGTGAGACGACGCCACCGATGCGACAGGTTGCGCGGGCGGCGTCTGTGGAGAAGGGCCAATTGCCTTGGGCAGTTGGCGGAGGTA
>JANMYN010000163.1:0-1750 GCA_031382195.1 Betaproteobacteria bacterium | reverse complement strand
CGGACGAAATTCCTTTCGTGGTTGCCCGTATTGTGTTGCAGGACTTCACCGGTGTGCCTTTGCTGGCTGACCTTGCGGCCATTCGCGGAGTCGCGTCGAAGATGGGCAAGAATCCGAAGGTCATCGAGCCGCTGGTTCCGGTCGATTTGGTCGTCGACCACTCGGTGCAGGTCGATCACTACGGTACCAAGGAAGCGCTCGATCAGAACATGAAACTGGAATTCCAGCGCAACAAGGAGCGCTACCAGTTCATGAAGTGGGGCATGCAGGCCTTCGACACGTTCAAGGTCGTGCCGCCAGGCGTCGGCATCGTTCACCAGGTGAACCTCGAATACCTCGCGCGCGGCGTGCACGCAAAGGACGGCGTCTATTATCCCGACACGCTGGTCGGCACTGATTCGCACACCACGATGATCAATGGCGTCGGCGTGGTCGCCTGGGGGGTGGGCGGCATTGAAGCCGAGGCCGGCATGCTCGGCCAGCCCGTCTATTTTCTGACACCCGATGTAATTGGGGTCAACCTCACGGGCAAGTTGCGCGAGGGAGTAACCGCCACCGATCTGGTGCTGACGGTCACTGAAATGCTGCGCCAGCAGAAAGTAGTCGGCAAGTTCGTTGAATTTTTCGGCGAAGGCACGGCCAGCCTGGCCGTTCCCGATCGCGCCACCATCGGCAACATGGCGCCCGAGTACGGCGCGACCATGGGCTTTTTCCCCGTCGACGACGCCACCATCGAATATTTCAGGGGAACCGGCCGCACCGACAAGGAAATCGACGCCTTTGCCGCCTACTTCAAAGCGCAAGGTTTGTACGGCGTGCCGAAGGCCGGCGACATCGACTACAGCAAGGAACTCTCGCTCGATCTGTCTTCCATCACGCCGAGCCTGGCGGGGCCCAAGCGCCCGCAAGACCGCATCGACCTGGGCAAGCTGAAAACCACGTTTTCCAGCCTGTTCTCCCGACCGACATCCGACAACGGCTACAACAAGTCAGCCGCGGATTTGGAAAAGCGGTTCGTCACGAAGTATGGGCTCTTGCCGGAAACCGTGGGCGGCGGCGGAGAACAGGCCCAAGAGACGGCCCCAAAAGCACGGGCCAACGAACACGGTCTGGTCAGCAAGAAAAACACCAGCATGTCGACTGAAATCGAGATGATGGACAATCGCCCCACCCCCGACCGGGTACACACTGACCCTCATCGGCCAGGCCGGGTCGATCTCGGGCATGGGGATGTATTGATTGCTGCAATCACTTCATGCACCAACACGTCAAACCCGGGCGTATTGATCGCCGCCGGCTTGCTCGCGAAAAAAGCCGTCGAAAAAGGTTTGACCGTCAAACCGCACATCAAGACCTCGCTCGCGCCAGGCTCGCGCGTGGTGACCGAGTATCTGACCAAAGGCGGACTGCTGCCTTATCTGGAGAAGCTGGGCTTTTATCTCGCCGGTTATGGTTGCACCACTTGTATCGGCAACTCCGGGCCGCTCGATCCGCAACTCGAAGAAACCGTTGTGCAGAACGACCTGATCGCCTGCGCAGTGCTTTCCGGCAACCGCAATTTTGAGGCGCGCATTCATGCCAACATCAAAGCCAATTTCCTAGCCTCGCCGCCCCTGGTTGTGGCTTACGCCATCGCCGGCACCGTGCTCAGGGACCTGATGACCGAACCGGTCGGCATCGGCAAAAACGACAAGGCGGTTTATCTCGGCGATATCTGGCCGACCTCGAAAGAGGTGTACGCCCTGATGAA
>JANMYN010000151.1:0-10737 GCA_031382195.1 Betaproteobacteria bacterium | reverse complement strand
GCAGTGAAATGGCTGCTGCAGTACGGCACCCTGGACGAAGTGGTCGCGCATGCCGCCGAAATAACCGGCGTGGTTGGCGAAAACCTGCGCAAGGCGCTGCCGTGGCTGCCCACCGCCAGGAAACTATTGAGCATCAAGTGCGATGTTCCCTTGCCGGTCGGACTGGAACAACTTGCTCCGCAGCCTCAAAACGTCGATGCGCTCACACTGCTGTTCGAGAAACTCGAATTCAAGAGCTGGCTGCGGGAACTTCAGGGGCGAGGGACGGACGCCGAGGGACGAGGGACGAGGGGCGAGGGACGAGGGGTTGGTGAGACCGACTCATTCCCTCAACCCTCGCCCCTCGACCCTTATGGCCAAAGGCCGGCATCCCTTGGGCGTCCCTCAGAGGCGCGGCACTACGAGGCCATCCTCACCGAGCCACAGCTCGAATCTTGGCTATCGCGAATTTCGGCCGCGTCGCTGGTATCGGTCGATACCGAAACGACCAGCCTCGATCCGCTGACGGCACAACTGGTCGGCATCTCGCTTTCGGTGCAAGGCCAGCAGGGCGCCTACATTCCTGTTGGGCACACCTATGCCGGTGCGCCGGCCCAATTGTCCCGCGATCACGTTCTTGCCACGATGAAGGACTGGCTGGAAAACCCGCGCTGCCGCAAGGTCGGGCAGAACCTCAAGTACGACAAGCATATCTTCGCCAACTGTGGGGTCCTGCTCGGCGGGGTGGAGCACGACACATTGCTGCAATCTTACGTGCTCGAGAGCCATCGCCCGCACGATATGGACGACCTCGCTCAGCGCCATCTCGGCATGACTACGATCACTTACGATGATGTCACCGGCAAGGGTGCAAGCCGCATTGCGTTCGAGCAGGTGGAACTCGCGCGGGCAACCGAGTACGCGGCCGAAGACGCGGATGTCACTTTCCAATTGCATCAGGTGCTGTATCCCCAGGTCGAACAGGATGCCAAACTTCTTCACATCTATCGCAACATCGAAATGCCGGTGATGGAAGTGCTGTTCACCATGGAACGCACTGGCGTGCTGCTTGACACCCGGCTTCTCGATCAGCAGAGCCAGGAACTCGGCATCAAAATGCTGGCCCTGGAGCAGGAGGTGCACTTGCAGGCGGGGCAGCCATTCAACTTGAATTCGCCGAAACAGCTGCAGGAGATCCTGTTCGTGCGTCACCAGCTTCCGGTAAGGAAGAAAACGCCCGGCGGCCTGCCCTCGACGGACGAAGACGTGTTGCAGGAACTCGCGCTCGATCATCCGCTGCCCAAGCTGATTCTCGAATATCGTAGCCTGTCGAAGCTGAAATCCACTTACACCGACAAGCTGCCGCGCATGGTGAATGCCCGGACCGGAAGAGTGCACACGAATTACGCCCAGGCGGTGGCAGTAACCGGCCGACTCTCCAGCAACGAACCGAACCTGCAAAACATTCCGGTTCGTACCGCAGAAGGCCGCCGCATCCGTGAAGCTTTCATTGCGCCGCCCGGCTCGGTCATCGTTTCCGCGGATTATTCCCAGATCGAGCTGCGCATCATGGCGCATCTGTCCCAGGACAAAGGACTGTTGCGGGCCTTCGCTGCCGGCGAAGACGTGCACCGGCACACTGCGTCGGAAATTTTCGGGGTGGAATCGGCGAGCATCAGCAGCGAGCAGCGTCGTTACGCGAAAGTCATCAACTTTGGCCTCATCTATGGCATGTCGGCGTTTGGGCTGGCTTCGCAGCTCGGTATCGAGCGCTCGGCCGCGCAGCAATACATGGAACGCTATTTCCTGCGTTACCCGGGCGTGAAGGAGTACATGGAACGCACGCGCGAATCCGCGCGACGCCTGGGCTACGTGGAAACCGTTTTCGGGCGCAGGCTTTATCTCAACGACATCACCGCGAGCAATGCGGCGCGACGCCAGGGTTCGGAGCGAGCCGCCATCAACGCGCCAATGCAGGGAACCGCAGCCGATCTGATCAAGCTGGCAATGATCGCCGTGCAGCGCTGGATTTCGGAGTCCCGTATGGCAAGCCGGTTGATCATGCAGGTGCACGACGAGCTTGTGCTCGAAGTGCCGGACTCCGAAATCGATTCAGTAAAACACGAACTCCCGAAACTGATGAATAGCGTCGCCGCGCTCGATGTGCCTCTCGCTGTCGATGTAGGCGTCGGGCCCAATTGGGAGAGAGCGCACTAGCCGAACGCGAGGGGCGAGCAAAGTCGAGTTCGGCGTTGATCTCTGGACGCAGCACTGAACATTGTTCCTGGGATTCCGAGTGGTTGCGCGGCTCCGCACAAGAGCAACTGGCGGCACGAGATCCGCACCGCGATTGAGGCCGCAGATCAGGCGAGGGTCAGGGTAATCGCCTTTTCCGGACACACGGAAACGCACAGTCCGCAGGCCTGGCACGCACCGGCGTTCGAAGCAAACGCCTGTTGCCAGCGATGCGCGTATCCCTTGAGTTTTCCACGCAGGCTTAAGCCCCGACGCAGTTCCGGCGCGACGGTCGCGATCGTGAATACGTTGTAAGGACAGGCCGCGATGCATTCTTTCTTGCCTTCACAACGATTCCTGTCGATGACCGGCCGGATGACACCGGGCGTCTGTTTGCAGTCTGTTTCCTGGATATCCACCAAAGGCCTCCTTCAATTGGTGCAACCGGATACGTTGATCCGGGCTGGTATTTCAGAGTCGTTCGTTCGCGCAAATTCCGTTCAGCTGACAGGCTGAAGCGCATGTTCGGGGGCGCCACCGACGAGCGAATACTGGATGCTGTGCAAGTTCGCGTAGATACCGCCCTTGCCGAGTAACTCTGCGTGCGTTCCGATTTCTGCAATCTCGCCTTGATCGAGAACCACGATACGATCCGCGTTCTCGATGGTGGACAGGCGGTGGGCGATGACAATGGTGGTGCGGCCCTGCATCAAGCGCTCGAGCGCGTCCTGCACATGCTTTTCCGATTCCGAGTCGAGTGCCGATGTCGCTTCGTCCAGAATCAGAATCGGCGCATCCTTCAGTATGGTGCGCGCAATCGCCAGGCGCTGGCGCTGACCTCCGGATAATCTCACGCCGTTTTCTCCGATCAGCGTGTCGAAGCCCTGCGGCATCGCCCGGATGAATTCCAGGGCATGGGCCGCGGTCGCCGCATGTTCTATCGCGTCGCGACTTGCGCCCGCCGCCTGACCGTACGCGATGTTCGCCGCGACCGTATCATTGAACAAAGCGACTTCCTGGCTCACCAGCGCGATGTTTTGCCGCAAGCCGACCAGCGAAAGAGTTTCAATGTCGTGGCCATCTATCGTGATGGTTCCGGAATCCGGATGATAGAAGCGCGGCACCAAATTCGCGAAAGTTGTTTTCCCGCCGCCTGATGAACCAACCAGGGCGATGGTTTCCCCGGTGCGAATCGATAACGTGACATTTTTCAATGCCGACTGGTCGGCGCGCGGGTAGCGGAAGCTGACATTGCGGAAGGCGATTTCTCCGCGCGCGCGCCCCAGGGTAACCTTGCCCTCATCCTGCTCCGGTTTTTCGTCCAGTAGCGCGAAGACACTTTCCGCCGCGGCCAGCCCGCGTTGCAGATGTTCGGCCACGCCGGTCAGGCGTTTCAGGGGCGGGGTCAGCAGCAGCATAGCGGCAAGAAAAGAGACAAATCCGCCCACCGTCGTAGCATCCGATTGCGCGGCCAGCGTGGCGTAATAAACCACCACCGCCACGGCTATCGCCGCCAGCAGCTGGACGATCGGCACGTTGCCGGCGGCGGCGGCTGTCTGCTTCATGCTGAAACCGCGCAACCGATTGATGGTCGCGGCGAAGCGCCGCGCTTCGTACTCCTGCCCGCCGAAGATTTTCACGACTTTGTTGCACTCGACCGTTTCCTGCAGCACCTGGGTGATGTCGCCCATGGCCTCCTGGGTCTTGCGACTCATGCTGCGCAGCCTGACATTGAAATAGCGCACGACCACGGCGATCGGCGGGACCATGATCAGGGAGAGCAGCGTGAGCTTCCAGTCGATGTACAGCAAGTAGGCCAGCAAGCCGAGAATGGTCACCGAATCCTTAATCAGCACCGTGACCACGTTGGTGGCCGCGCTGGTGACCTGCGCAACATCGAATGTGAAACGCGAAATCAGGTTGCCAGTGGTGTTGTCATGAAAATAGCCGAGCGGCAATCCGAGCATGCGGCGGAACATCAGATCGCGCAGGTCCATCACGACTTTATTGCCGACCCAGGCGCTGGCATAAGCGCCGAGATAGGCCCCGGCGCCGCGCACCACGTACAGCAGGACCATGAAGACCGGCACCCAGGTGATCAGGAAGGGGTCCTTCTTGACGAAGGTGCCGTCGAGGAAGGGCTTTACTGCGATGGGCAGCGCAATTTCGGTTGCCGCGGTCAACAACATGCCGACAATCGACAGCGCGAACACGCCCCAGTACGGTTTGACATAGCGGAGCAGGCGCACATAGAGCTGCGTGCTGGTCATTTGCTGCATGGTGGGAAGATAGCACACCACCACCTCACCCCGACCCTCTCCCCCGCACGCGGCGGAGAGGGAGTTAAGAGACTCGTAGCATTCTCGGGCGCCTTGCTTCTGATCACCCTCTCCGCCTTCAGGAGGAGAAGTTCCACTGACACGGCGTTCGTGGAGTGATATGGGGCGGGAGGTGGAACACGGCGCGCAACCCGCGATCTGCCGACTTCGTCGGTAACGTGTCCGCGCGCCGGGATGAGATGGCTATCCGAAGTTGACCATGACGTGCCGGGTAACTGTGTAATCCTCCAGACCGTACATCGACATGTCCTTGCCGTAACCGGACATCTTCATCCCGCCGTGCGGCATTTCGTTCGCCAGCATGAAGTGGGTGTTGATCCAGGTGCAACCGTACTCCAGCCGGCTCGCCACTTTCATCGCCCGGCTCACGTCCCGGGTCCATACCGACGAGGCGAGGCCGTATTCCGAATCGTTGGCCCAGGTGATTGCCTCGTCCGTGTCCTTGAAGCGGGTCACCGACACCACCGGACCGAACACTTCCTTGCGCACGATCTCGTCGTCGTGTCGCGCGCCCGCGACAACGGTGGGCTGATAGAAAAAACCCTTGCCCGCCGCAACCGCGCCACCCGCGACCACTTCCACGTGCTTGGTCGCGATTGCACGCTCGACGAAGCCCGCCACGCGCTCACGTTGACCGGCACTGATCAGCGGCCCGATTTCAGAATCGTCCTGGTCGGGCGGGCCGAACTTGATGGTCTTGACAGCCGCGCCGAGGTCGGCGACCAGTTTGTCGTAGATTCTTGCGCCGGCGTAGATGCGGCACGCGGCGGTACAGTCCTGACCCGCGTTGTAGTAGCCGAAGGTGCGCAGGCCGCCAACCACCGCTTCGAGGTCAGCGTCGTCGAAAACGATCACTGGCGCCTTGCCGCCAAGTTCGAGATGGGTGCGCTTGAGCGTAGCCTGTGCCGCTTGCAGCACCTTGCGCCCGGTGGCGATGCTGCCGGTCACCGAGATCATGCGCACGCCGGCGTGGTTGATCAGCGATGTACCGACGGTGTCGCCACGGCCATTGACGATATTGATCACGCCTTTCGGGAAGATGTCGGCCAGCAGTTCGCCGAGCTTCAGCGTGGTAAGCGGCGTCATTTCCGAGGGTTTGAGTACGACAGTATTGCCAGCCGCCAGCGCGGGAGCGATTTTCCACGCCGCCATCATCAACGGGTAATTCCACGGCGTAATCTGCGCCACTACGCCCACCGGGTCGCGGCGAATCATGCTGGTGTGGTTGGGCAAATACTCGTCGGTGGCACTGCCGTGCAGGCAGCGCGCCGCGCCGGCAAAAAAGCGCAAACAATCCACGATCGCCGGCATCTCGTCGCCAAGCGCACGTGCCCTGGGTTTGCCACAGTTGAGTGACTCGAGATCGGCATAAGCGCCGGCGTCGTTCTCGATGCGATCGGCAAGCTTCAGCAGCAGCAGCGATCTTTCCTGCGGCGTGGTATGACGCCAGCTGCCATACGCCCGGCTGGCAGCTCCCACCGCCTGGTTTACCTGGTCCGGCGAGGCTTCGCGTATTTTCGTGATCGCCTCACCAGTGGCCGGGTTGAGCACGTCGACTTCCGCGCCAGTCCCGGCAACCAGCTGTCCGTCAATGAGCAGTTTGGTTTGCATGGAATGTCTCCTTGTTATTTGCCGCTGCCCGCCACTTCGTGGGTATCGCGGGTGAGATAGAACGCCAGCAGAATCGGGATGAACGTGACCGCGATGACGAAAACTGCGACCACGTTGGTGACCGGCCGCTGGCGCGGGCGCATCAACTCGGAGAGCATCCAGATCGGCAGCGTGGTCTGTTGTCCGGCGGTGAACGTGGTGACGATGACTTCATCGAAAGACAGCGCAAAGGCGAGCATGCCGCCCGCCAGCAGCGCGGTGGCTATGTTCGGCAACACCACGTAGCGGAAGGTCTGCAAGCCGTTGGCACCAAGGTCCATCGACGCTTCGATGAGAGCAGGCGACGAGCGCCGGAAGCGCACGAGCACGTTGTTGTAAACCACCACGATGCAGAACGTGGCGTGGCCAATGACGATGGTAAACGAGCTGAAGGGGATCTCCGCCAGGCTCAACGCCGAGCGCAGACTGATGCCGGTGATGATCCCCGGAAGCGCGATCGGCAGAATCAGCAACAGGGAAATCGCCTCGCGGCCGAAGAATTTCGAGCGCCACACGGCGGCCGCGGCGAGCGTGCCGAACACCATCGCCACCAGCGTCGAGGCCACGGCGACCTGCAGCGAAAGCGACAACGCAGAACGAATGTCTTCACGGGCCCAGGCTACTGCAAACCATTTCAGTGTCAGTCCCGGCAGCGGAAAAACAAAGCTTTTGTCCTCGGTGCTGAAGGCATAAAGGATGATGAATGCCAGCGGCACGTGTAGGAAAGCCACGCCCATCAGGGCGCCTGCCTTCAATGACAGTCCCGCTTTGGTTCCCGTGCGCACCGCCCCCCCTTCAGAGCGCACGGAAGGCTCCCAGCCGTCGCGCGACCATCAGATAGATTGCCATGATCACGATGGGCACGATGGTGAACGCCGCCGCCAGCGGGATATTTCCGGCGGTACCTTGCAACTGGTACACCGCCTGGCCGATAAACGGGCGCGAGTTGCCGATGATTCCCGGGATGATGTAGTCACCGAGCGTGAGCGAAAAGGTAAAGATCGAGCCCGCCACCACGCCCGGAAAAGCAAGCGGCAGAATCACCTTGCGGAACGTCTGCTTCGGCGTCGCGCCCAAGTCTGCGGAAGCCTCGGTGAGCGAGGCGGGCACGCGCTCGAGCGCTGCCACGATCGGCAGAATCATGAACGGCAGCCAGATGTAGAGGAAAACCAGGAAGCTCCCGATATACGAAATCGACAGCGACGGGCCGCCGATCACGGGGATTGCCAGCACCGCGTCGAGCAGCCAGGTCAGATGCAGGCGCTCGGCGAACCAGCTGACGATGCCCTCCTTGGCCAGAATGAGCTTCCACGCGTAAACGCGCACCAGGTAACTCGACCACAGCGGCAGCATCACCGCAAGATACAGCGCCGCCTTCATCTTCATCGAGGCGTAGCGCACCATGTAGTACGCGATCGGGAAAGCGATCAGGGCGGCCGCGATTGTGACGGCCGCGGCCATGAGGCTGGTACGGCTGAAAACGTCGGCGTTGGCGTGCGTGAACAATTGCCGGTAGGTCGCGAACGAGAATTCACGCACGATGTTGCCGGAGAAGTCGTCGATATGGAAAAAACTCTGCAGCAGCAGCGCGAACAACGATCCGAGGTAGATGACGCCCAGCCAGAGCAGCGGCGGGGCCAGCAGCAGCATCAGTAACAGCTTCGGATGCAGATATAGCGCGGAAGATATCCGCGACAGTAGCGACGAACGCGCGTAAGACGCGCTCATGCGCCCCGCGCGAGCGGCTGGTTGAGTTGGCGCGACCAGGTCAGTGCGACCGCCTCGCCGATACCCGCAAAAGGTCGACCGTCACCGGCGTTTTGCTGCATCACTGCCAGTTCGCCGCCGTCATCGAGCACGACCGCATAGCGGGTAGTAGCACCGTGGTAGGTCACCGCGCGGATTCGCCCGGCAACGCAGAACCAACCGTCAGGGCCCTGCTCTGATTTCGCGATCATGGCGATTTTTTCGGGGCGAATTGCGAAAGCCTGCGCCGATCCGGTAATCCGGCGTGCCAGCTCGCCGGTGCAGACGTTGGATACACCAACGAAACCCGCAACGAATGCGCTGGCCGGATGCTCGTAGATTTCGGCCGGCGCACCGATCTGCTCGATGCGGCCGCGATTGAACACCGCGAGCCGGTCGCTCATTGCCAGCGCCTCGCCCTGATCGTGGGTCACGGAGATGAAGGTGATACCGACCTGACGCTGCAGGGCCTTGAGTTCCTCCTGCATCTGTTCACGCAGCTTGAGGTCGAGCGCACCGAGCGGCTCGTCGAGCAGCAGCACGCTGGGCTGGTTGATCAGCGCGCGCGCCAGCGCCACGCGCTGGCGCTGTCCGCCGGAGAGCTGGTTGGGCTTGCGCTTGCCCATGGCGTCGAGCTTCACCAACCCGAGCATCTCCTGCGAGCGCCGCCGCCGCTCGACCGCAGCCACCTTGCGGATCATCAGCCCGTACTCGACGTTCTCCGACACCGTCATATGCGGGAACAATGCGTAATCCTGGAATACCGTGTTGACGTCGCGACGGTAAGGCGGCACGCCCTCGACATTGGCGCCGTGAATCACGATATTTCCGGCGTCCGGCCGCTCGAATCCGGCGATCAGGCGCAAGCAGGTGGTCTTGCCCGAGCCGGAGGGGCCGAGCATGGAAAAGAATTCTCCGTCCTGGATTTCGAAACTGATGCCGTCCACCGCGCGCACCTCGCCGAAGTGGCGCGAGACGCCAGCGAATTTGACGGCGATTCCTGATGGCTTGGTCATGCGCGGAAGATGCCACACAAAGAACGGGCCGCAAAGCGCGGCCCATCCTGTCGGATCTTACGAATTATGTCTCTTCAAAGAGTCGTAAATATTTGCAGGCACCACCTCACCGGCCGCCCAGGACGGCGATGTAATCGGTCACCCAGCGGTAATAGGGCACGCAGGACCGCCCCGCGCCGCAGCTGGCAACCGGGGTGCGCCAGAACCAGATGCGGTCGAATTCCTTGAGGCCGTTGGTCTCGCAGCCGGTGTCGCCGAGCAGCGCGTTGCCCTTGCAGGCCTCGGGTACGACCGGCACCGAACCGAACCAGGCCGCCAGATCGCCCTGCAGCTTCTTGTTGATGGAATGCTCCATCCACATGTAGGCGCAATTCGGGTGCGGCGCATCCGCGTGCATCATCGTGGTATCGGCCCAGCCGGTGGCGCCCTCCCTGGGGACGACGCTGGCAATCGCCTGCTTTTCGGATTGCAGCAAGTTGACCTGGAAGCCCCAAGCGGAGGACGCAACGACGCCTTCATTCTTGAAGTCGTCGATCTGCACCATGGCGTCATGCCAGTAGCGCGACACGATCTTGCGCTGTCCACGCAGAAGATCCAGCGCGGCCTTGTACTGCTTTTCGTCGAGCTCGTACGGATTCTTGATACCCAGATCGGGGTTGTTGTACATCAGATAAAGCGCGGCATCGGCGATATAGATGGCCGTCGAAGGCTTGCACCCGTCCCTTGTTGGACTTGCCGTCGTCCAGCGTCATTTCCTTGAACACGACGTCCCAGCTTTGCGGCGGCTTTTTAAACACCTTGGTGCTGTAAGCGAGCACGTTATATCCCCACTGGTAGGGAACGCCGAAATGCTTGCCGCCCACGGTGTGCCAGGCTGCCTGCTGCAGGCGTGGATCGATGTTCTTGTAGCTCGGAATCAGGCTGATGTTCACTTCCTGGACGCGCTTGCCGGCAATCAACCGCATGCTGGCGTCACCGGACGCGGTGACCAGATCAAAGCCGCCCTCGTTCATCAGGGCAACCATCTCATCAGACGTGCCTGCGGTCTTAACGCGCACCTTGCAGCCAGATTTCTTCTCGAATTCAGTTACCCAGTCGTAACCTTTGTCGGTGTCGCCGAGCAGCGCATTGCCCTTGCAAGCCTCGGGTACGACCGGCACCGAACCGAACCAGGCCGCCAGGTCGCCCTGCAGCTTCTTGTTGATGGAATGCTCCATCCACATGTAGGCGCAATTCGGGTGCGGTGCATCCGCGTGCATCATCGTGGTATCAGCCCAACCGGTGGCGCCTTCCCTGGGTACGACGCTGGCAATCGCCTGCTTTTCGGATTGCAGCAAGTTGACCTGGAAACCCCACGCCGAGGACGCAACGACGCCTTCATTTTTGAAGTCGTCGATCTGCACCATGGCGTCATGCCAGTAACGCGACACGATCTTGCGCTGTCCACGCAGAAGATCCAGCGCGGCCTTGTATTGCTTTTCGTCGAGCTCGTAGGGATTTTTGATGCCCAGGTCGGGGTTGTTGTACATCAGGTAAAGCGCGGCGTCGGCGATATAGATCGGGCCGTCGAAGGCCTGCACCCGTCCCTTGTTGGACTTGCCGTCGTCCAGCGTCATTTCCTTGAACACGACGTCCCAGCTTTGCGGCGGCTTTTTAAACACCTTGGTGCTGTAGGCAAGCACGTTATATCCCCACTGGTAGGGAACGCCGAAATGCTTGCCGCCCACGGTGTGCCAGGCTGCCTGCTGCAGGCGTGGATCGATGTTCTTGTA
>JANMYN010000137.1:0-4154 GCA_031382195.1 Betaproteobacteria bacterium | reverse complement strand
CAGGCGTCATTCGCGCGAATTGCAGGCACAGCGCGAACTTGCCGATCAGGCAGAGGCCTCGCGCTTCACGGACCTTCGCGGTTTCCTCGACGCGGAGTTGCGCAAGCTGGGAGGCCAAGTTGCGGAGTCGCGGGCAGGGATTTCGGAGCGGCTCGATCGGGCAGTGCAGGATCTGCATACCACAATCGATCAGTCCGGAAATTCGCTCAGTGCCTACATCGGCGAACTCGACGATCGGCTGCATCGGGATGGTGAGCGACAGAATCAAGCCGGTACGGGCTGACATCGAGCCAGTGCTGCGCTGGCCGACGCTGCACACAGGCCTGGTGGGCTGGAGAATAGGCACTGTGTCCTTGCTTTGCTGCGCTGCTTTGATCCGAGGCCGAAACGCCGGTTACTTTCAAGATTCTGATCGGAATCGGTGAGCGTTCGTCCGCCGGACTTCGTATTTGCCCTCAGTCCGCAAGTCGACCGATGCCGTCTGTCACATCCCTGCTTGGCGAAGTCCGCCGCTGCACGATCTGCTCTGAGCATCTGCCGCTTGGGTCACGGCCGATTCTCCAGGTGCATCCGCGTGCCCGCATTCTGATAGCGGGGCAGGCGCCGGGCCGCAAGGGCCATGAATCCGGCGTTCCCTTCGCAGACGCCAGTGGCGATCGCCTTCGCGAATGGCTGGGTTTAGCCCCCGAAGTCTTCTATGACCCGCAGTGCGTGGCGATCCTTCCCATGGGCTTTTGTTTTCCCGGGACTGGCAGCGCGGGCGATCTTCCCCCACGACCCGAGTGCGCGCCGGCCTGGCGTGAAAAGCTTATGCGGCATCTAAGTCACTTGAAACTCACGCTCGTCATCGGCCGATATGCCCAGGCCTACCATCTGCCCGATGCGGGCACCTCCGTTACCGGCGTGGTCCAGTCCTGGCGCCACCACTGGCCGAAGGTAGTGCCCTTGCCGCACCCCAGCCCGCGCAACAACATGTGGCTGCGTCGCAATCCGTGGTTCGAGGAAGATTTGCTCCCCATTCTGCAGGCCCGGGTCGCGGAGGTGCTCAACGGTTAAATCGGCTCGCTTCTGTCCCCGCATTGCCGCCGGCAGCCGTTGAACCCAAATATTGGCATTTTCGGAGTCGGGCTCATCAAGTCCTGGTGGCCTACAGCGACTGGGCTTGATGGCCGGCAGCAACGGTGAACTTCACAGCGCGTGGCGGCTTGGATTACCATGCGCTAGCCGGCTCATTTCACCGGGATCGCAGCGGGGATCGGGCGATCGCCTCTCGGTCCTGCGGTCGGTTATGGCACCTGTCGGTCGCCGCGGAACGATTACGATCAACGAGGGAGAACATGTCATGAGCAAAGGCCAGGACGCAAAGAAGAACACCAAGAAGGCGCCGAGCAAGACGCCGAAGGAAAAGAAGGAAGCCAAGCGGCTCAAGAAGGCCGAGAAAAAGCACTGAAATGCCGTGACGGTCGTGACGGCGTGACGGTCGTGACGTCGTTACAGTGCGCGAAGAGGGACAGTGAATAGCGAGGCCTTGAGCTGGCTGGCCTGCCCCGTCACGTCGTCACGACCCCTTCCGCCCGTAGTTCAACAGGCCCTGAGGACCCTTCGGCGGGTGGGCACGAATCGCGTCTTCGTTTGGCACGATGCCCCAGCCCGGCCGATTCGGCATGACGAGATGACCGTCGACGAATTCCGGCACGTGGTCGAACAGTTCATCGTCCCACGCAATCCGGTCGATGTCCGTCTCCATGATGCGCAGATTCGGCACCGCCGCGGAGAAGTGCGCGTTCATCATCGTGCACAGGTGGCCGTAAAAATTGTGCGGGGCGACGTTGACTTCGTGCGCCTCGGCGGCGGCGGCGATTTTCATCGACTGCCACACGCCATTCCAGGGTGTGTCGACAATGGCGACATCCATCGCCTGTTCGCGGAAGTAGGGCATGAACTCGCGCAGGCCGAGGAGCGTCTCGCACGAGCTGATCGGGTGCGGGCTCTGCCGGCGAATGGTGCCGAGCGCTTGCGGCACAAAGGAGTCGATCTCGACCCAGAAAATGTCGAGGTCCGCGATCGCCCGCAGGATCTTGAGATAGCCTTCGGTCTTGGCGTTGAAATTCAGATCGAGCAGGATGTCGACATCCGGGCCTGCACCGTCGCGTAATGCTTCAAGGTGAATGACCAGGTTGCGTAGTACGCGGCGTTCGACATTAAGCTCGGGTTCGAACGGGACGCCGAAGCCCGGCCGCCAGCCGCGTGCGTTCTTCTTGTCCGCGTCATACGTGAAAATGTTGGTCTTCAGCGCGGTGAAACCCTTGTCGCGCACTTCGCGCCCGATCGCCTTGACGCCGTCGAGATCCGTAATGGCCGGCTTGTACTGGGTCGGGTGATTGATGCGCCAGGTCGCGCAATGCGACCAGTACACGCGAATGCGGTCGCGAATCTTGCCGCCGAGCAGTTCGTATACCGGCACGCCGAGCCCCTTTGCCTTGGCATCGAGCAGCGCGTTCTCGATCGCGCCCATGGCAAGCGCGACGATGCCGCCGGACGCGGGGCGGGTGGCGCTGTAGAGTTCCGCGTAAATGCGCTCATGCGCGCCGACTTCCTGGCCGACCACGCGGGCGGACATCCTGTCGATGACAGTGCCCACGCCGGGTGCGCCAAAGCCCTCGTCAAATTCGCACCAGCCGACAATCCCGGAATCGGTGGTGAGCTTGACGAAGTGGTAATTGCGCCAGCCTGCGTCGCAGGACAGCGTCTCGATGCTTTGGACTATCATGCTTCGTCTCCTCCAGCATTCATTCTAGTGCAAAGGCGTCGACGCAAAGGGCGCAAAGGAAAGGCAAGAAAGGTCGCAAAGAAAATCCCCGAAAGGGAACCGGAACTCTGCCGGGTTCGTAGATGATGGACAATGCAGCACGGTGAGTGTGTCCAGCACAATTAGCCGCTTTTCGTCTTTTCTGCCCAGGATTTGTATTCCTTTGCGTTCTTGCCTGCTCTTCCTTTGCGATCTTTGCGTCAACGCCTTTATCGCGCAAGATAAACGCGCACGGCCAATCTCGCGCACAATATCGCCTTGCCCCATCGTGCGACCGACATTCCCACATGATCCCGTTTTCGATTCTCGATCTTTCTCCCATTCCAAAAGGCGCCAGCGCAGCCGTGGCGCTGCGAAATACACTGGAACTCGCGCAGCACGCGGAAGGCCTCGGCTACAAGCGCTACTGGCTCGCGGAGCATCACAACATGCCAGGCATCGCCTGCGCCGCGACCGCGCTAGTCATCGGCCACGTCGCCGGCGGTACCAAAACCATCCGTGTTGGTTCCGGCGGCATCATGCTGCCGAATCATTCGCCGCTGGTCGTTGCTGAACAGTTCGGAACGCTGGCTTCGCTGCATCCGGGCCGCATCGATCTCGGCCTGGGCCGGGCGCCCGGTACCGACATGTTGACGGCACGGGCGCTACGCCGCGACATGGAAGACAGCGCCGAGCAGTTCCCACAGGACGTGCAGGAACTGCAGCATTATTTTGCAGATGCGCAACCGGGACAGCACATTCGAGCCGTGCCTGGTTCGGGACTCGACGTTCCAATCTGGCTGCTGGGTTCGAGCCTCTTCAGCGCGCAACTCGCGGCCATGCTCGGGTTGCCGTTTGCCTTTGCCTCGCATTTCGCGCCGGATCTGATGAGACAGGCGATTGAAATCTATCGCAGCCGGTTCGAGCCTTCCAGGCAACTGGATCGGCCTTACGCCATGCTCGGCGCGAACGTGCTGGCTGCCGATACGGATGCGCAAGCGCGCCGCCAGTTCACGTCGCAACAACAATCCTTCATCAATCTGCGGCGCGGAACGCCTGGTCAGGTGCCGCCGCCGATCGATGACATGGATGCTTACTGGTCGGCCGCCGAGAAGGCGATGGTGGAGCGCTCGCTCGCCGTTTCCTTCGTCGGCGGCGTCGAAACGATCGAAGACGGACTCGCGGCTTTCATCGATTCACTGCAGCCGGATGAGCTGATGATCACGGCGCACATCCATGATCAGGCCGCGCGGCGCCGCTCGATTGAGCTCATCGCGCAAGTCCGCGACAAGCCCGCGAAAGCCGGGCGCGCGACTGACAAGGCGCCGCGCGCGGCAGCGGCGAAAAGAGAATGAAAATTTCCGAC
>JANMYN010000343.1:0-1566 GCA_031382195.1 Betaproteobacteria bacterium | reverse complement strand
GCGACACTTGTCGCGAGTGGCGGCGTGGATTTAGCGGTGTTCGGACCGCCGGCCGCCGTCGTGGCGATCGATGTGGGCAACCCCATCGTCATGCTCGCCGGGGTGCACGTCGGCTGCTGGGAGTTGTTCGCAAACGAGCGTGTGCGCGGGGTCCCTGATTTGAAGGGCAAGACTATCGCGGTGATCGGCATGGGCGCGGTGGACCAGCTCTGGCTCGCCAGCATCCTGAGCTACGTCGGCATGGATCCGTCGAAGGACGTCAACTGGCTCCCGGCGCAGAAGCTCAGCGAGACGATGCGGCTGTTCGTCGAAGGCAAGGCGGACGCATTCATGGGATTTCCCCCGCAGCCTCAGGAACTGCGCGCGAAAAAAATCGGACACGTCATCGTCAACATAACGCAGGACCGGCCGTGGTCGCAGTACTTCTGCTGCATGGCGTCGATGCCTGTCGAGTTCGTCAAAAAGTACCCGATTGCCACCAAGCGCGCGTTACGCGCATTGCTGAAGGCGGCTGACATCTGCGCGACCGAGCCGGAGCGGGCAGCGCGCTATCTGGTTGCGAAGGGCTACGAGCCGCGCTATGAGATCGCCTTGGAAGTGCTCAAGAGTCTGCCGTACAACCGCTGGCGCGACTCGAGTGCCGAGGACTCCCTGCGCTTCCATGCTCTACGCTTGTACGAAGCGGGACTGATCAAGTCCACGCCGCAGCAGATCCTCGCCAAAGGATCAGACTGGCGGTTCCTGAACGAATTGAAGAAAGAACTCAAGGCGTGAGCACCCCCTCCCCAACCCTCCCCCGCAAGCGAGGGACGGAGATATGGGGAATGAGCTTGAGCGCGGCCGCTTCCCGAACGTCGCGATTCGCTGCGGCCGTCGTGCTCGCGATGGTTGTGGCCGGGTGGGTCGCACCCGGCATGGGCCATGATGACGTCAAGCACGCGCGGCTGTCGAAAATCGGCCCCGCGCCCGAATTCACCCTCACGAACCAGGATGGAAAGTCGCTGTCCCTCGCGAGTCTGCGCGGGAAAGTCGCGGTGGTGACTTTCATCTACGCCAGTTGCACAGATACCTGCCCATTATTGACGGCAAAGATGGCGGGGATTCAAAAGCGTCTCGGGAGGGACTTTGGTTCGCGCGTTTACTTCGTATCGGTCACAGTGGACCCGGAGCGGGATACCCCGGAGGTTCTTGGACATTATGCGCGGGCGCACGGCGCCAATTTCGGCGGCTGGGCGTTTGTCACCGGATCGCCGGCGCAGATTCGCGACGTATCGAGAAGCTACGGCATCTTTGTGAAGAAGCAGGAGCGTGGTGACGTTGATCACACCTTCCTCACCTCGATCATCGATCAGGGAGGGACGCTGCGCGTTCAGTACCTGGGGGTGCGATTCGATCCCGAGGAAATGCTCCGTGACATCCACTCCCTTCTGCGGGAGGGAGAATGATCAAGTGGCTTCCGCGGCTGGTCGCACGGGTGCCGCTGACCATCTACGGGAAACTCCTCGCAGCTTTTCTCGCGATCGTCGTCCTCCTCATCGCCGTGGGCGCCGTGGGTCTGGGGGTGCT
>JANMYN010000887.1:0-1961 GCA_031382195.1 Betaproteobacteria bacterium | reverse complement strand
GCGCATCGGGTTTTCCGTGCAGGTCGCCGGTGCTGTGTTGGCGACCGCTATGACGGCAGGTGTAATTGGCCGCATTGCCTGGGGTGTCCTTGCGGATAACGGGTTCAAGCCGCGCTCGCTGCTCGGTGTGATCGGGCTCGGCATGTCGGCGGCCGCTTTGCTCACGGCAAGCTTCAACGAAATGTGGCCGCTCGCGGCGATTCTCGTGGTGAGTGCCGTGTACGGCGCGACGGCGATCGGCTGGAACGGCGTCTATCTTTCCGAGGTTGCGCGCATTGCGCCGCCCGGCAAGGCAGCTGCGGCAACGGGTGCGTCGCTGGCGATGACTTATGCGGGCGTGGTGGTCCTGCCGATGCTGTTCTGGGCGATCGTCGCGCTCAGCGACAGCTACGCCGCGGCGTTCATCGCCGCCGGTTGCATCACGCTGTGGCGCGGATCGTATTTCTTCAGGAAAGACTCAACCCACTCTCACCACGGAGGACGCTGATACCCTCGCGAAGCGTGGAGTACCCTCTTAGGGCGCGGAGGAAGAACAAAGCAAGATTCGAATCACCAACCTGTTCGATGGGATCGAGAAGCCGGTAGGGTACTTTGCGCGCGGTGCGCTTGGCTTCGTGATCGCCGAGCCATGTTCGTGCGTCTGAATGGCTTGGGACTGGTTCTGGACTCGCTCACGACCCAATTTGTCGCGAGTCTGCGTCATGCGGAATTGATTGGCGGCGAGTTCAGTGGCGTTCATGCGGTCGAGCAGGTTGTCTCTGTCGGGAATGGCCTTGCGCAGCTTGATGGCATCGCGCCCCAGGCCCCCATAAAGACCCTTGTACCCGGCGTCGTGAAATACGCCGAACATCTTGTTCTGTACACCCGCATCCTGAGCCGCGCCGGACAACGCTTTGAATTCCTCGGCTGTCTGCTTGCGCAATTCCAGCCGCTCCAGATCGGCCGCCGCGTGGTCGCTTGATTCCTGACGGCGGGTTTGCACCGCAAAATACTTTTGTGCTTGAGCAATTTCGGGCTTACGCGGGTCGCCGTTCTGGGCGATGAGGTAGCAGGCGAAGCGGGAAAGGTGATAATCGTCCACGATTTGAACAGCCCCCTTCCCGCCAGTGATCGGTTTGCCGGCGCCGGCAAAGTGATGATCCGGGCTGTTTCCAGATTCATTACAAGAGGTTTTGGCGCGCTCGATTGCCTGTTCGAAACGCCGCCACTGGCTGTAGCCCAGTAGTGACTGCAAATCGCGGGCGCTCCAGTATTCCGCGCCGTGGGTTTTAGTTAGTTTCAGATCCTCGAAGGACTTGCCGCCGAAGACGGGCAGTGACTTTTCGCTCATCTCGATCCCCGAACCTGGATGTTGCCAGCATAAAGCGCATTCTCGCGTACATGCTGCCCTGGTGGTCTCCGGCTCACCCTCATCAACTTTGGCGCACGTCCGGCAGGTGTTCCGTTGGTATCAGGCGGCTTTTCTGCGAACCATGGCTTGGTCGAGGTCGTAAGTCGTCTGAAGGTTCATCCAAAGCTTGGCAGAAGTACCGAGCGCTTCGGCGAGGTCCAGCGCGGCGTCGGCCGTTACTCCACGCTTTCCCTTGATCAACTCGTTCAGCCGCGCGCGCGTCCAGCCGAGTTTCCCGGCAAATTCAGTTTGCGTGATTCTTGCGGGCTCCAGAAATTCTTCCAGCAGAATCTCGCCCGGATGAAAGGGATTCTTCGGTTGTTTCATGGTTCGCGCTCCAGTCATTTCGTTTAATGGTAATCGACAACCTGAACGTCCTCGGCGTTGCCGCTTCTCCAGCGAAAGATGACACGCCACTGATCATTGATCCGGATGGAATAGTATCCGGCCAGTTTTCCTTTCAGCGTTTCAAGCCGGTTGCCCGGAGGTACCTTCAGATCACCCAGTTCCCCCGCATCATGCAGATACAGGAGCTTGCGTCGTGCCGCTCGCCCGAGTTCCACGGCGAAGC
>JANMYN010000722.1:0-1995 GCA_031382195.1 Betaproteobacteria bacterium | reverse complement strand
CCGCCCCTCATATGGCGGGTGTGACCATCGAATCCTTCGATCGCATGGCGGTGGCAACCGTACAGAACCTTTTCGATGTCCTGGATGGCCAGCCCAACATGGATCACGTCGTTAACAAGGAAATGTTCGCCCACCGCTGAGGGTGAATCCCGCAAGATTGACAGCAAGCCTGCGCCCGCATCCCGGCTTTCCCCCGCAAGCGAGGGAAGGAGCTTGTGACAGGATGAGCGCCCCAAGGTAGTGCCGGGAGGGACAGGACGTTTTAATTTCGGTGCCACGAAAACAGCCGCCGCTATCGTTGCTCAACGACGCTGATCGAAGCGCCGGCCGACCAGGGCCGAGGCGATATTCGTTTTCTGGATATCGATTGCGCCGCCGGCAATGCCCCATCCCCAGGCGTCGCGCATGCGCTGTTCTATCGGAAACGCCTTGCTGTATCCATAGGCCCCCATCATCTGCAGCGCGTGGCCGGTGACTTCGCGCACCATTTCATTGGCGAAGCATTTTGCAATCGAGCTTTGCCTGATGGAGGGCATGCCCTCGGATGCACTCCACACCGCCTGGTAGATCAGCAGGCGCGCGGCTTCCACTTTCATCGCCATGTCCGCGAGCCGCAGTTGCACGGCCTGGAAATCGACGATCGGCTTGCCGAATTGCTTGCGCTGCTGCACGTAGTCGAGCACATAGTCGAGCGCGCCCTGTGCGATCGCCAGGCTCATGGTCGCGTTGCCGCAGCGCTCGAGGTCGAAGGCCTCCATGAGCTTGCGAAAGCCGCCGCCGGCCGATACGACCACGTTGCCCATCGGGACCTGCACATCGTCGAAGACCATGTCCGCAGAGGCAATGCCGCGAAAACCCATCAGTTGCTCGCGCTTGCCGAAGGTTAATCCTTTGGCGCCTTTTTCCACGTAGACGGCGCCGATGCCGCCGGCACCCGGATCATCCGACATGCGGCAATAGACGAGATAACCGTCGGCATGACCCGCGCCCGAGCACCAGCGTTTCTGGCCGCTGAGGCGCATGATGTCGCCCTGCACGATCGCGCGCGTGCGCAGGTCCGTCAGTGCGGAACCTGCGTCCGGCTCCGACATCGCGACTGCGACGATGCTTTTGCCGGCGACGACTTGGGGGATGAGGCGCTTGCGCAAGGCCTCGGGCGCGAAATGCGCGATGGCGAGGACGGGGCCAAAACAGGATTCGAAGACGGGAAAGGCGACCGCCGGCGAGACCTTGGCGAATTCTTCGAGCACGATGACGGCGTCGAGATGGGAAAGCCCGTGCCCGCCATATTGTTCGGGTAGATTGATGCCCAGATAATAGTTATTGCCAATGCGGACAGGCCGCCTCAGAGCACCCACCATGTACTGAACATCCGCACGTTTTGCGAATTTGAATTGTCCTACCGGTCGGTCAGGTGAACATCAGTGGGCGCCGAGTGTGAGTTAGCGTACAGACAGCACGGTGAGTGGAGAAGATCATGCCCCGTTGATGGATGACCCAGGTTGAATGTCTTGCTGGGGCGGTAAATCGAACCGGCGCGCGTGGCAGGCTGTCTTTCTGTTGACGTGATGCCTGGGCAACAGCAGGTAATCCGGATCAATCAACAATATTTCGACAATTGGAAGCCTTTCAGACAAAGGGGGAAGAAACGCTGGGGCAATCTGAATCTCGTGAAGTCGCGTCCGTCCCATTTTTGGAAACCGGGGTTCTCGTCAACCATAGGAGTATCGCAAGATGAAGGAAATTCAAATGCCGCGCCGAAAGTATCTGAAGATTGGTGGCGCCATCCAGGCCACAATCCCCATCGAGGCGATTTCCGGCCGGGCCGATGCTGCGACCAACGCTGCGATGCGCGCCGGGCTGAAATACCAAGGCACGCCAGAGGGCGACAAGAGTTGCGCGAACTGCATGCAATTCGTAGCCCCAGGCAGTTGCAAAGCCATCCCGGGTGATACGGAGATATCACCTCAAGGCTACTGCGCCATTTGGGCCAAA
>JANMYN010000308.1:0-7168 GCA_031382195.1 Betaproteobacteria bacterium | reverse complement strand
GGGACGGAACTCGGATAAGGACATCACCTTGTTCGACTCCACCGGCATTGCACTGCAGGACTCGGCCACCATCCCGCTCGAGTACGAGAGGGCGCTCGCCGCAGGCGTGGGAATCGAGAAGAAAATGATCTCAACTTGACTTGTACTTCCATCGTAACCACAGGAGAAGACCATGTTGAAGAAGACAAAAGTGATGAGGGCTGGACAGCGGGCCAAGGCGCAAACCTCGACGGGACGCCGGCGCTTCCTGAAGACCGCCGCGGTAACGGCAGGCGCAGCGGCCACGACGGGTTTGATCGACGGCTTCCCGCTGGTGTGGTCGCAGAACATCAAGGACGTCAAGCTGGTACAGGTGGGCGGTTCCTACTCCGCCATCAAAGATATCGCGGACCAGGCCACCAAGGACCTGGGCTTCAAAGTGGAGATGCAGACCGCCGACCATTCCGCGCTGCTGAATCGCCTGGTCACCCAGCCGCAGACTATCGACATCGCCGATATCGAGTATTTTTTCCAACGCTACCTTATCAAGCGCGGCACGCTGCAACCCATGGACGCGGAGAAGAAGATCAAGTTGTGGGACAAGGTCGTGCCGATATTCACCAAGGGCACCTATCCGGACGGCAGGAAAGTGTCCAACCAGGGAGTGCTGCCCTTTGAAGTGCAGTACGTGAACGGCCCGGGAGCCAAGGAGTTTGCCAAGAGCCCGACCAAGTGGATCACGGGGATCCCGACGGTGTACAACGCCGACACCCTGGGTATTCGACCCGATCTGGTCAAGCGCAAGATCGAGAGCTGGTCCGAATTGCTGAACCCCGAGTGGAAGGGCAAGACATCCATCGTATCCGTGCCGGGCATCGGCATCATGGACGCCGCCATGGCCATCGAAGCACGCGGCGACATCAAGTACGGCGACAAAGGCAATATGACCCGGGCCGAGATCGACAAGACCATCGACATTCTGAAGGCCGCGAAAAAAGCGGGCCAGTTCCGCGCCATGTGGGGCACATTCGACGAGTCCGTGAACCTGATGGCGTCGGGGGAAACCGTGGTTCAGTCCATGTGGTCACCGGCGGTTACGGCGGTGCGCTCGCGCGGCATTCCCTGCTACTACGCGCCGCTGAAGGAGGGTTATCGTGCCTGGGGAAGCTGCATTGCGCCGATGGCCCACCTCAAGGGCGTAAAGCTCGACGCGGCCTACGAATATATTAATTGGTATATGTCCGGATGGCAGGCAGGTTTCATCGCCAAGCAGGGTTACTACAGCTCCATTCCAGAGACTGCGAAGAAATTCATGACCGAGGACGAGTACGGTTACTGGTACGAAGGCAAGCCGGCCAAGGGAGAGATCAAGGACCCCTACGGCAACGTCATGGAGAAGGCCGGTTCCGTGCGCGACGGCGGATCGTTCTGGGATCGCATGGGTAAAGTGGCATGCTGGAATACGTTAATGGACGAAAACCAGTACATGGTCCAGAAGTGGAATGAGTTCCTGACGTCCTGAGCCTGGCGACAACAGCAGTGATTCGGGGGCGGAGGGGCGGAGTTTCCGTTCCCTTCCCCCTGACTTCTGTCCTCTGGCCTCTGTCGTCTGTCCTCTGACATGAAAATCTCGCCCACCCTGACGTCCTATCTGCAGATCGGTCCGCTGCTGCTGGTGCTGCTGGTGTTCTTCGGCATTCCACTGCTTGTGATCATTGCCTATAGTTTTTTTCAGTTCGACGGCCTCGACTCGATTGCCGCCTTCGATTTCGTGAATTACGCCTACGTATTGACCTCCCCGGTCACGCTGTCGCTGTATCTGAAAACGCTCTATTACGCGATCGTGGTATGGACGATCACGCTCCTGATCGGATTCACGGTTGCCTATTTTCTGGCTTTCCACGTGCAGAGCCTGATCTGGCAAATGGCGCTGCTGCTTTTGTGCACCGTGCCTTTCTGGACGTCGAACATTATTCGCATGATCTCGTGGATTCCTTTTCTGGGCAGGAACGGGATCTTCAACAACGCGCTGATCGGCGCGGGCATTACGCAGGAGCCCCTGGAATTCCTGCTGTTCTCCGATTTCGCGGTCATCATCGCTTACGTGCATTTGTTCACGTTGTTCATGATCGTGCCTATCTTCAATTCCATGGCGAGAATCGACAAGTCGTTGATCGAGGCTGCCCGCGACGGCGGCGCCGGTTCCTGGCGCATCATCTGGGACATCGTGGTGCCGCTTTCCAGGACGGGAATCGCCCTGGGGTCGATTTTCGTGATCACGTTGGTGATGGGGGATTTCTTCGTCGTCAAGGTCATGAGCGGCAGCCAGTCCGCCTCGATCGCCATGGCCATGGCCAACCAGATCGCCATGGTGCAGTACCCGCCGGCAGCGGCCAGCGCCGTTGTCTTGCTGGTCATCGTGAGCTTGATGGTGGCCGCGATCCTGCGGGTCGTCGATGTTCGCAAAGAGATCGCGGGCTGAAAAAATGCAGAAATTACAAACCGGCAAACGCCCCTGGAGCTTCTACGCATTGAGTGGTTTCTTCGGGTTGTTCGTGCTGTTCCTCTACGGCCCGATGTCGGCCATTTACATTCTGTCCTTTCAAGGGCCCACGGGCGGGCTGACGTTTCCCATGCGAGGCTGGTCGTTGCGCTGGTTCGAAGCGCTGTTTAACCAGGAGCGAACGGGAGACTTCGCGGGCGCTTTCACACGCTCCATGATTCTCGCCGCACTGGTTTTGCTGCTGACGGTGGTGATTTCGGTGCTCGCGGGGCTTGCGTTCCGGCGCCGATTCGCCGGCGCCGCCTTTGTCTTCTACCTGGCGATCGCCAGCCTGATCATGCCCGGATTGCTGGTCGGGTTGGGCGTGGGACTTACCTTCCAGACGCTGGGCGTCCAGACCAACTGGTTCTTCTCGGCACTGGGCGCGCAGCTCACCTGGACCCTGCCCTTCGGCATGCTGATCATGTTCGCCGTGTTAAGCCGCTTCAATCGTAGCTATGAAGAGGCGTCGCGAGATCTCGGCGCCAGCAATTGGCAGATTTTTTTATGGGTGGTTTTGCCTATTCTGTTTCCCGGCATGATCGCGGTGGCTTTGTTTGGATTCACGCTGTCCTATGACGAGTTTCCCCGCACGTTGCTGACCTCCGGGGCGGCGAACACGCTGCCCATGGAAATCTGGGGCATGACCACCAACGTGACCTCGCCGGCGCTGTATGCACTGGGAACGGTCACGACGCTGGTGTCATTCATTGCCATCACGCTGGCGCTGGGATCGATCGCCATCATCCAGTGGCGCAGATCGCGCCCTGTTGCAAGAGAATCCTCGACAAAGGAACAAGAATGAATCCGGGAGATCGGCGTACTGCCGAGCGCGGCAGCATCGAACTGGCAGGCGTTACCAAGCGTTTCGGCGAAACAATCGCCGTGAAGAACATCGATCTGAAAATACCCGGCGGATGCTACTGCTGTCTGCTGGGGCCGTCGGGCTGCGGCAAAACCACCATCCTGCGCATGATCGCCGGCCACGATTCGCCCACTGAGGGCGCGGTGCTGATCGACGACGAGAACGTGGTGGGCAAGTCCCCGGTCGATCGCGCTACGGCCATGATGTTCCAGAGTTACGCGCTGTTTCCGCACCTGAGTTGCATGGATAACGTCGCCTTCAACCTCAAGACGCGAGGTGTGGCCAAAGCCGAGCGGCGCGCGCGCGCGCTGGAAATGCTCGATCGCGTGCGCATGAAATCCTTCGCGGACCGGTTGCCGGCGCAGCTCTCCGGCGGGCAGCAACAGCGCATCGCGCTCGCCCGTTCGCTCATTACCAACCCGCGCGTGCTGCTGCTCGACGAGCCGCTCTCGGCGCTCGACGAGTTCTTGCGCTTGCAGATGCGTGGCGAGTTGAGAAACATCCAGGCGGAATTCGGCATCACCTTCATTCACGTGACGCACACCCAGATGGAGGCGATCGCGCTGGCCGACATGGTGGTGGTCATGGACCAGGGCCAGATCGAGCAGGCGGCCTCGGCCCGGGATGTCTACGACCGGCCGCGCACCGGCTACGTGGCGCACTTCATGGGCGGGCAGAATGTGCTGGCTGGCACCGTGACCGGGCGCAAGAGCGGCACCATCACCATCGCCAGCGGAAAAAAGAACATCACCATCACGGCCCTGCCTTCGGCCGCCACGTCGGCTCCGGCGGTGGGTGAGCAGTTCGAGGTGGCGGTGCGCCGCGACCGGGTGCGCCTGAGCCGCGCGCCCTCGGAGGCGGCCGATGCGGGTATCAACGGCGTAAGCGGCCGTGTCGCTGGCATCGAGTATCAAGGCACCTGGCTCAAGATCTCGATCGAGGATGCCTGGGCCGAGGGATTTGTCGCCAATGTCCCCGACAGCGAGTTTTTTGCCGACCCGTTGACGATCGGCGATCCGGTGATCGCGCGTTGGGATGCGGACCAATTGCATTACCTGGTTGCCCGGTCCGGGCGAGCCGCGGGCTCGGCTCGCGTTGCCGCGGCGGGCAAGTCCACCGTGGTCACGGCGGATTAGCCATGTGCGCACTCTGCGGCGTTTTCCTTGGCGAGGCGCACTGGACTGATGCCAGCGTAAGCGCCCCCGGCAGCGGCGCTCGCACCCGTCGCCACGACCGGCTGCACCGCGTTGCGCAGGCCAACCGCATTCTGCGGCAATTCGGACTGAAGCTGAGCGACTGGCATGGCAGTGCTTACCTGCTTGCGGGCCAGACCGGTCAGACCGCCATCGTGCCCAGCGTTGCAGCCGTCTGGCCGCAGGCCGAGCGTTTGCGCAAGCAGGCGATCGATCCGCTCGACGAGCGGTTGATCGAAGTGCTCGAACAGGATTGATCGCGGACCAGCGCACGATGGCCTCGAGCAACAATCGCACGCCGGTCAACGTCCTCACAGGCTTCCTCGGCAGCGGCAAGACGACGCTGCTGCAGCGGCTGCTGCGTTCGCCGCGCATGGGGCGTACCGCCGTGCTGATCAACGAGTTCGGCGAAATAGGCCTGGACCATTTGCTGGTGCAGCAAGTCGACGAGTCGGTCGTTTTGCTGCAGAGCGGGTGCATCTGCTGCAGTATTCGCGACGATCTCAAGTCAGCGTTACGTGGTCTGCTGGGCCGGCGCGAGCGCGGCGAGATTCCCGCCTTCGAGCGCATTGTCATCGAGACCACCGGCCTGGCGGACCCGGGCCCCATTCTCTACACGCTGTTGAGCGAGCCGGTAATCCGCCATCACTTCGAGCTCGGCAACGTGATTACCACCGTGGATGTGGTGAACGCCGGATTGCATCTGTCCCGCAATCGCGAGGGCATCAAGCAAGTGGCTGCCGCCGACCGGCTGGTTCTCACCAAATCCGACCTGGCCGAGGTCGGGCAGACTGCGGCGGTGGCCGAAGAACTGGCGCGTCTGAATCCGTCCGCAAGGCTCTGGGACGCCGCCGAGGGGCCCCTCGACGCGGACTTCCTGCTCGATGTAATGCCGTCCGGCCCGGCACGCTATCGGCTGCAGGACGAGGGCGCGGGCGCCAGCGGGACGGATGCCACAAAAGGATTGCGCCCACATACCGAGTCGGTATCGAGCATGAGCCTCGTCCTGGATCGACCGATGGACTGGACCGCCTTCGGCATCTGGCTCAGCCTGCTCCTCCACCGGCACGGCGACGACGTGCTGCGGGTGAAGGGCATCCTCTGCGTCGAGGGCAGCGATACGCCGGTGTTCATCAACGGCGTGCAGCACATCGTTCATCCGCCCCGGCACCTGGAGCGCTGGCCCACCGAGGATCATCGTTCGCGCATCGTATTCATCACGCGCGCAATCGACGAACGGCGGTTACGTCGATCGCTGGAGGCTTTTTGCAGGTTGCGTACAACGCAGCTGGCGGTGGCATAAGACCCGGGTCGCGCAATCCATCCCGGCTCAAGACCAGGAACGAGGCGTTCATTGTTCCTCCCCGTGCCACTGCAAGGCGCGTCTCGCTAAAGGGAACCAAATATGGCTGCAGTGTCGATTGATTCGCAACGGTTGTGGAAATCCCTGATGGATCTCGCCAGGATCGGCGCCACCGAAAAAGGCGGCGTGCGCCGGCTGGCGCTGACCAAACTGGACGGCGAGGCGCGCGACCTGTTCATTCGCTGGTGCAAGGATGCCGGCTGTGGCATCGCCATCGATGGCATCGGCAACATCTTCGCGCGGCGTGCGGGCCGCAATGATGCACTGCCGCCCATCATTACCGGCAGCCACATCGACACCCAGCCTTCGGGCGGAAAATTCGACGGCAACTACGGCGTCATGTCCGGGCTCGAGGTGATCCGCACCTTGAACGATCACAAGATCCGCACGGAAGCGCCGATCGAAGTGGCGGTGTGGACCAACGAGGAGGGCTCGCGCTTCACGCCGGTCATGATGGGCTCGGGCGTGTTCGTGGGCGCGTTCCCGCTCGAATCCACTTTGCAGCGTACCGACCTGGAGGGCGTCACGGTCGGCCAGGCGCTCGCAGAGATTGGCTACGCCGGTTCGGCAAAAATCGGCGGCCGGCCCGTCGGCGCCTACTTCGAGGCCCATATCGAACAAGGGCCCATCCTGGAAGATACGCGCAAGGTGATCGGCGTCGTGGTCGGCGCGCTGGGTCTGCGCTGGTACGACGTCGTCGTCACCGGGCAGGACGCCCATGCCGGACCCACCCCAATGCGGCTGAGGAAGGACGCATTGCTCGTCGCATCGAAAATCGTTGCCGAAATCAATGCGCTCGCCTACCGCTACCAGCCCGACGGGCGCGGCACGGTGGGATTCATGCAGGTCAAGCCCAATTCGCGCAACGTCATTCCAGGAGAAGTGCGGTTTTCGGTGGACTTGCGCCACGCGCAGGACGCGGCGCTCGACCGCATGGAAAGCGAGATGCGCGCGGTGTGCGAGCGCTTTGCGCAGGAGGGAAAAGTCAGTGCCAGCGTCGAGCGCGTCGCCAATTATCCGGCCTGCAACTTCAACAGTGGCTGTGTGTCCGCGGTGCGTAACGCTGCGCAAACCCTGGGCCTGAGCCACATGGACATCGTCAGCGGCGCCGGCCACGATGCCATCTACATGGCGGGCGTCGCGCCGACCAGCATGATATTCGTGCCCTGCGAAGGCGGCATCAGTCACAACGAGATCGAGAACGCCAAGGCGGAAGACCTGGCCGC
>JANMYN010000673.1:0-3469 GCA_031382195.1 Betaproteobacteria bacterium | reverse complement strand
GCCGACATAGGCGCGCACGATCGATTCGGATACGGCGGGCCGGCCGAGACGCGCCAGCATGCGCAGCGCCGACTCGTACAGGTCCGGCAAGGTCTCGACCAACGTGCCATCCAGGTCGAAGGCTATCGCCTTAATCTCGATCGGGAATCTCAAAAGATACTGTCACCGAAGAGCTACTCTCACCGCAGAGGACGCGTTGGGTTTAGCAAGAATAGGTCACACTTTTGCGAGCTCGGCGCGCATCGCGGCGACGGTAGCCTTGTAGTCCGTGCAGTCGAATATCGACGACCCGGCCACGAACGTGTCCGCGCCGGCGCGGGCAATTTCGGCAATATTGTCGACCTTGACGCCGCCGTCGACTTCAAGCCAGACCTCGCGACCGGATTTTGCGATGCGTTCACGTGCCGCGCGCAGCTTGCCAAGTGTCGCGGGAATGAATTTCTGCCCACCAAAGCCGGGATTGACGGACATGATCAGGATCAGGTCGAGCTTGTCGAGCGTGTAGTCCAGCCAGGTCAGCGGCGTGGCCGGGTTGAAGACAAGGCCGGCCTTGCACCCCGATTCCTTGATCAGCCCGATCGTGCGATCGACATGATCAGAGGCCTCGGGATGAAAGCTGATGATGTTGGCCCCGGCCTTGGCGAAATCCGGAATGATGCGATCAACCGGCCTGACCATCAGATGCACATCGATCACCGCATTGGTCAACGGCCGGATCGCCGCACATACCATCGGGCCGATGGTGAGGTTCGGGACGTAATGGTTGTCCATGACGTCGAAATGAACCAGGTCGGCGCCCGCGGCAACGACTGATCGAACCTCTTCGCCCAGTCTGGCAAAATCGGCGGAAAGAATGCTCGGGGCAATACGATACATGGTCGGGCGGGCTGGTAGGGACGGCGGCATTGTACCGTTTTCGGCCTTGCCGCCCGCTACGGAATCGGGTCAAATGCGGCGGTGGCTGAGCACAAGAAATACGACATTACGGTGACCGCGCGGACGACCCACATTCCCGGGCAGTCCGACGAAGCCAGTAACCGCTACGTTTTCGCGTACACGATCACTATCGTGAATTCAGGCAACGTGGCTGCCCGTCTGGTTTCGCGTCATTGGATCATCACCGATGCCGAGAATCACACGCAGGAGGTGCGTGGACTGGGTGTGGTCGGCGAACAACCGCTCCTGAAACCGCAGCAGAGCTACGAATACACCAGCGCCGCCGCGATCGCGACCCCCGTTGGCACCATGCGTGGCAGCTACCAAATGGTCGCCGAAGACGGGGTGGCCTTCGATGCGCCGATAGCGGAATTCACCCTGAGCGCACCGCGCGTGCTGCACTAGTCCTGCCAAAAAAACACAAGTCTCACCACGAAGACACGAAGAACACGAAGGAGCACGAAGAAAATCCTTTGAAGTGTTCAGAAGATTCGAAACTATTACTGTCGCACCCAAAGTTAGCAGTTGCTAAGGATGAGTGGAATCCGATTTGAATCCCTTTTGCCCTTCTTCGTGTTCTTCGTGCCTTCGTGGTGAGATCTTCGTTTTGCTTCAGTCTTTATTGTCGCGGTCGCGCTTGCGCGGCATCGTCCACCAGATGATGAGCACGAACAGGACGACGGACAGAACCGCTTCGAGTATGAGCCAGATCATCGCATAAGGTCCCGGCCGGACCAGAAATCGGCGGCTATCGCCTTGTTATACTCGCAGCGTGAAAAGTCGTAGCGTATGTCGTAGCGTAAAAAGTTCATGCACAGTCACCGAGCGCTGACGGGAAAATGGCTGGCGCTCGCGTTATGCGCGGCGCTCGCCGGCGGTTGCGCAAGTGTAACCAATCCCCACACCGCGCCACCAGCACCGCCCTTTCCGGAACCTGCTCCGGCCCTTTCGTTGCCACCGCCGCCCGAACCGGCACCCGTATCCGCACCGGAGCCGGCGATCGTCACGGCACCCGAACCCTCGTTGCAGGCGCGCAACTATGAATTGCAGGATTGGGCGGCGCTGCCGGAGTGGAACAACGACAACCTTGCAGAGGCTCTGCCCGCATTCCTGCTCTCCTGTAACGCGCTCAAAACCAGCGCGGATTGGACTTCAACCTGTACCGCGGCCGCGCAGATTCGTAAGGCCGACCCCATGTCCGCTCGGCAATTCTTCGAATCGGCCTTCGTTCCCTGGCTGGTACACAACGCAGATGGCGGCGCCGAGGGAATGGTAACCGGTTACTACGAGCCTCTGCTTCACGGCAGTCGAATGTTCGGTCGCACCTTTCGCTATCCGGTTTACGGCGTGCCGTCTGATCTCCTGGTAGTCGATCTGGCTGAAAGTAATCCGGTCCTCAAAGGCATCCGGCTGCGCGGGCGTGTGCAGGACAAGAAAATCGTACCGTATTTCACGCGCGCGGAAATCGAGCGCGGCCTGGCCCCTCTGCGCGGCCGCGAAATTCTCTGGGTCGACGACCCCGTCGAACTGTTTTTTCTGCATATCCAGGGCTCGGGGCGCGTGAGATTGCCCGGCGGGGAATTAGTCCGCATCGGCTTCGCGGAACACAACGGCCATCCATACAAATCGATCGGCAGGATTCTGGTCGAGCGTGGCGAACTTGCCCTGGATAAAGCGTCGATGCAAGGAATAAAGCAGTGGGCTGCGAAGAACCCGGACAAACTTGCTCCGCTGCTGCAGCAAAATCCGGCTTACGTGTTTTTTCGCGAGCTGCCTGATTCAACGCTCGGTCCGATCGGGGCGCTGGGCGTGCCAGTGACACCGGGACGCAGCATCGCAGTCGATGCCATGACGACGCCGCTCGGCGCACCCGTATTCCTGTCCACGACCTCACCTTTGTCGTCGCGCCCGCTCAATCGCCTGGTCATCGCGCAAGACACCGGCACGGCAATCAAGGGCGCAGTGCGCGCCGATTTTTTCTGGGGATTCGGCGACGATGCAGGTCAATCCGCCGGCCGCATGCGGCAAAGCGGCCGCATGTGGATCCTGTATCCACGCGGCTTGCAGCCAAAACCACTCTGATCACTGTGCAGTTCCCGTCAACTCCGGATCGAATTCGACTTTGATCAGCACCCGGCTGCTCACCATCCGGCCGTCTTTCTGGGCGGGGTAAAAGGCCGCGTTCGCCAATGCCTGCTGTGCGGCTTGCTCGAAAACGCCGGTAGGCGCGGCATCCATTACTGATATGTCGACGACCCTGCCCGCTTCGTCGATCGACACCAGCAGCGTCACGGAACCGGCGACTTTCGAGTCACGCGCCAACTCCGGGTAGACCGGTGTTATCCGCTTTGCAGCTTGCGGATAGATATCGAGATCCTTGGCCGGATAGTGAATCGGATCCGGGATATTCACGAGAGGCGCTTCGCTACCGGGGCGGGCTTGCGAATCGATCGGTGCGATCGTTGGTAACGGCATTGTTGAAGGCTCGGCAGAAGCACCGGCCGCAGGTTCCGAAAGCGCGGTGGGGGCCGGG
>JANMYN010000307.1:0-2522 GCA_031382195.1 Betaproteobacteria bacterium | reverse complement strand
CCTGATCCTCGGTTGCGACATGCTGACCGCCGGCGCGCATGACGCCATTTCCAAGACCCGGCCTGGCCGCACGGTCGCGGTTATCAATATCCATCAACAGCCTCCCGGACCGTTTGCGCAGAATCCCGACTGGCAGTTTCCCGCGCAGCAGATCCGCGCGTTGATCGACGAATCGGTTGACAGCCGCGCCTATTTCATCGATGCCACCCGGCTTGCCACCGCGCTGCTGGGTGATTCGATCGCGACCAATCTGTTCATGCTCGGCTTCGCGTTCCAGAACGGGCTCATTCCGCTGCAGGAGGCTTCGCTGCTGCACGCAATCGAATTGAATGGCGTCGCTGTTGAGTCCAACAAGCAGGCCTTCAACTGGGGACGGCGTGCCGCAGCCCAACCGGAGCTGGTCGAGAAACTTGCCACGCCCGTCAAACCGGTGATCGTGCAGATGCCGCAGAATCTGGAAACCCTGATCCGCCGCCGGGTCGCCTTTCTGACTGAATACCAGAGCGTCGCCTACGCCAGGCGCTACGAGGACTTGGTTGCGAAGGTTCGCGCTAGCGAGGCAGGCATCGGTGCGGGGGATGCGTTGAGCAAGGCGGTAGCGAAGTACCTGTTCAAACTGATGGCGTACAAGGACGAGTATGAAGTCGCACGGCTTTACACCAGCGGCGAATTCAAAAAGCGGCTGCACGACAGCTTCGAAGGCGATTTCAAGGTCAAGTACAACCTGGCGCCGCCGCTGCTGGCCAAACGCGATGCGCAAGGGCATCTCGTCAAGGCGCAATACGGCGCCTGGATGAAATACGCCTTCAGCGCACTGGCGAAGTTCAAGGGCCTGCGCGGTACGGCGCTCGACCCGTTTGGCTACACCCCGGAGAGAAAAATGGAGCGCGGCCTGATCCGCGACTACGAATCGCTCATCGTGGAAATGCTGGCGAACCTTTCGCCGAAAAATCATCGGATCGCGGCCGAACTGGCCTCGCTGCCGGAGCGCATTCGCGGCTTCGGCCATGTCAAGGACCTCAATGTCGTCGCCGTTGCGGCCGAGCGCGACCGCTTGTTGCAGCAATTCCGCAACGGCGCCGGCATCGACTTGGCTGCCTGAAAACAAGCGAGCGACACGGATTGACCCGATAATTACCAATTGCTAGCATGCCTTACCAATCGTAAGGAGCACGCAATGACGACCGCCACGCTAACCAGTAAAGGTCAGATTACCGTCCCACAGGGGGTTCGTCGAGAACTTGGCCTGCAGACCGGCGACAAAGTGGATTTTGTGCCGGACGATGGAGGAGGCTTCAGGATGGTGCCCGTGCGCAAGGACGTGAGGGAGTTGCGGGGGCGATTCGCCGGCCGATCCGTCAAGCCGATATCGATCCAAGACATGAGCGAAGCAATCGAGGCCGAAGCCGTGGCGCGCAGTCGTGGTGCCAATCAGGGCAAGTCACGAAAAGGTGGAAGGCGTTGATCGGACTTGATACCAACGTTCTGGTCCGCTATCTGGCTCAGGATGATCGTGTTCAGGCGGCACGTGCCGTGCGTCTGGTGGAACAAGAACTCAGTCAGCGCGAGCCAGGCTACATCAGCTTGGTGGTGCTGGTGGAGACATGCTGGGTCCTGAAGCGACTTTACGGGGCGACTCCGGGTGAGCTTCGCACGACGGTGCGCGACCTGCTCGACACGCAACAATTTACCGTTGAGCAGCGCATGGTCGTGGTTTACGCATTGGGGAAGCTAGGGGAGAGTGCTGGTGACCTTGCCGACGTGCTCATTGTGCAGTTGGCTGCGGCGGCTGGTTGTCAGAAAACCGTTACCTTCGACAGAAGCGCGGCAAAACTGGGCATGACTCTCCTGCGCTGATCGTAAAAACGCAATGCGATGCCTGGATGAAGCACGCATTCCGATGGCTGGCGAAGTTTAAGGGCCTGCCCGCTACCGCGCTCGACCCTTTTTTGCTACACCGCGGAAAGAAAAATGGAGCGGGGCCTGGTCCGCGACTACGAATCACTCATCGTGGAAATGCTGGCGAACCTTTCGCAGAAAAATCATCGGACCGCGGCCGAACTGGCCTTGCTGCCGGAGCGCATTCGCGGCTTCGGCCATGTCAAGGAGCGCAATGTTGCCGCAGTTGCAGCGGAGCGCGACCGCTTGTTGCGGCAATTCCGCAACGGCGCCGGCATGGGGCTGGCCGCCTGACGACAAGCGAATGACGGGAATTTGCGCTAACGTTGATAGATAATAACCGGCCCATAACCCCGGCCTACCCCGGGTGCCTCAAGCCGCAGGGAGCGAGAATCATGACCGACCTCAGCCAACAGCCCGCCGACCAGAAAGGCCGGGCCGCCAACAAGATCCGCTTTGTCACCGCGGCAAGTCTGTTCGACGGCCACGACGCCTCGATCAACATCATGCGCCGCATCCTGCAGGCCAGCGGTGTCGAGGTCATCCATCTCGGCCACAACCGCTCGGTCGACGAAATCGTCAATGCTGCGGTTCAGGAAGACGTGCAGGGCATCGCGATCTCT
>JANMYN010000663.1:0-5307 GCA_031382195.1 Betaproteobacteria bacterium | reverse complement strand
ATAAGCAGCAGATCGAGTTTCATGGTCTTGCTATCCCGGCCATCGGTAATTTCACTGGCCGGAGTTTACCCATTTCCTCAGGTCCCAGGGTTCGTAGAGCGTCCAGATGTAATCTGTCGTCGAATTCTCGCGCAGCGGGTGGATGTTCCGGGTCTCCGCCTCGTCGATGAACTGCTCGAAAATATCGATGCTGGGAAATTCAACCACGATCATCTGCCGGCGCGTGCGGTCCCCGTGCAACTCGCGCAGTGTCCCGCTGCCGGCACTGACCACTTTTCCACCCAGACGGTAAATGATCTTGCCCGCCTTGACGCTGTAGGCGCGGTAGTCGTCCTCCTTGCCGGGAATCAGATTGAAAACATTCAGGGCATAGATCATGGAAAACTCCGTAACGGATTATGGAGCGACGCGACGGTTTGAGAGACGCGACGGTTTGAGAGACGCGACGGTATGGAGAAACGCTCCGGTAGAATGGTACGCGACAAACCATTCTTTCATAGGAGGACACCATGGCAAAGAACACGCAGGTCTTGCTCGCGAGCCGCCCGACCGGTCCGGTTGAGGAATCGAATTTCAAGATCGTCGAAACGGACGTACCGAAACCCGCTCCCGGCGAAGTTCTGGTGAAAAATCTATGGCTGTCGCTCGACCCCTATATGCGCGGGCGCATGAACGCAGTGAAGTCTTACAGCAAATACGTGGAAATCGGCGAAGTTATGGTCGGCGGCACGGTCGGCCAGGTGGTCGAATCGCATAATTCCAAATTCAAGGCCGGCGACCATGTCGTGGGTTCCCTCGGCTGGCAAACCTACGCCGTCTCCAACGGCGAGGGATTAACGGTGGTTGATCCGAAGCTCGTGCCCCTGTCCGCCTATCTGGGTGTCTGCGGCATGCCGGGTGCTACGGCATGGATCGGCCTGCTGGAGTATTGCGCGCCCAAGGCGGGCGAAACCGTTCTGGTATCCGCCGCCAGCGGCGCAGTCGGCAGCGTGGTCGGCCAGATCGCCAAGCTGCAGGGCTGCCGCGCAGTCGGCATTGCCGGTGGCGCAAAGAAATGCGAGTTCGCCGTCAAGGAACTCGGCTTCGATGCCTGCGTGGATTACAAGGCCGGCAAACTGATCGACGACCTCAAGGCCGCCTGCCCGAACGGCGTGGACAACTATTTCGAGAACGTCGGCGGCGAAGTCATGGATGCCGCCTTCCGCGTGCTGAATCCGTTTTCGCGCGTGGCCCTGTGCGGCATGATTTCCGACTACAACGCGACCGAAGCCTACGGCACGAAAATGGTGCGCTCCCTGCTGGTGAACCGGGTCAGGCTGCAGGGCTTCATCGTCTTCGACCGGCAAGACCTCTATGTCAGAGCCGTATCACAGCTCGCCAAATGGGTCTCGCAGGGCAAGATCAAGTACAACGAGACGGTTGCCGACGGCCTGCACAATGCACCGAAGGCATTCATCGGCCTGCTAAAGGGCCAGAATCTTGGCAAACAACTCGTCAAACTGGCCTGAATTCCGGGACTATAATTTTTACGACGCAGATTTGTTCTTTCCAATAAAAGCAACGGGGGGGTACAGCCATGGCAAAAATGACGGCAGCAGAAGCCGCGGTGCGCGTGATGGAGCGCGAGGGGATCGACATGGCATTCGGCATTCCGGGGGCCGCCATCAACCCGTTGTACGCGGCAATGAGGCGCCGGGGAAGCATTTCGCACGTCCTCGCACGCCACGTCGAGGGCGCGGCGCACATGGCCGAAGGCTATACGCGCGCAGTGGCCGGCAACATCGGCGTGTGTATCGGCACCTCGGGCCCGGCGGGCACCGACATGATCACGGGATTGTATTCGGCTTCCGCGGATTCGATCCCGATTCTGTGCATCACTGGCCAAGCGCCGCGCGCACGCATGCACAAGGAGGATTTTCAGGCGGTGGACATCGCCTCCATCGCCAAGCCGGTTTGCAAGTGGGCCGTGACCGTCATGGAACCGGCGCAGGTACCGCGCACCTTCCAGCAGGCTTTCCATGTCATGCGCTCGGGCCGGCCGGGCCCGGTGCTGATCGACCTGCCGTTCGACGTGCAGATGGCGGAGATCGAATTCGACGACGAAACCTACACGCCGCTGCCGGTGTACAAACCGAAAGCATCGCGCGCCCAGATCGAAAAGGCGATGGCCATGCTCAACGACGCCGAACGGCCGCTGATCGTGGCGGGCGGCGGCATCATCAACGCCGACGCGTCCGACCTTCTGGTCCAATTCGCCGAGATCACCAACGTCCCCGTGATTCCCACGCTGATGGGCTGGGGCACCATACCCGACGACCATCCGCTCATGGCCGGCATGGTGGGACTGCAAACGTCGCATCGTTACGGCAATGCCACGATGCTCGCCTCGGACTTTGCGCTCGGCATCGGCAACCGCTGGGCCAACCGCCACACCGGCTCGGTGGAGGTGTATACCAAGGGTCGCAAGTTCGTGCACGTCGATATCGAGCCCACCCAAATCGGGCGCGTATTCAGTCCGGACTACGGCATCGCCTCCGACGCCGGGGCCGCGCTCGAGCTTTTTGTGCAGGTCGCCAAAGAGTGGAAAGCGGCGGGCAAGCTCAAGAACCGCGACGCCTGGGCCGACCAGTGCACCGAGCGCAAGGGCTCGGTCGAATACCTGCGCAAGACCAATTACGAAAACAAACCGATGAAACCGCAGCGCGTCTACCAGTGCATGAACAATGCATTCGGCAAAGACGCCTGTTACGTCAGCACCATCGGGCTGTCGCAGATCGCCGCGGCGCAGTTCCTGCACGTCTACAAGCCGCGCCACTGGATCAACTGCGGCCAGGCCGGTCCGCTGGGCTGGACCATATCGGCCGCGCTCGGCGTGCGCGCGGCGGATCCCACGCGCAAGATCGTCGCGCTGTCCGGCGACTACGACTTCCAGTTCATGATCGAGGAGTTGGCGGTCGGCGCGCAGTTCAAGCTGCCCTATCTGCACATCGTCGTGAACAACGCCTACCTCGGCCTGATCCGCCAGTCGCAGCGCGGCTTCGAAATGGACTATTGCGTGCAGCTTGCCTTCGATAACGTCAACTCGCCGCAAGTGCAGGGCTACGGCGTCGACCACGTCAAGGTCGTGGAGGGCCTGGGCTGCAAGGCGATCCGGGTCTGGAAGCAGGAAGAAATCGACCCCGCCATCGAGCAGGCGTACAAGTGGATGGCCGAACTCATGGTGCCGGTCGTCATCGAGATCATGCTCGAGCGCGTCACCAACATTTCCATGGGCACCGAGATCGACAAGGTCATGGAGTTCGAGGAACTGGCGGCGAGCCCTGCGGATGCGCCGTCGGCCGTGGGGTTGTTGGACTAGCAGCTCGCCTGATTCAAGCACACACCTCAACGCAAAGGCGCAAATAGCCTACGTGCTTAGCATGTCGGAGTACTCTTTTAGAACGCGAAGGACGCAAAGGAGATCAAGAACGCGGAAATGAATTCCTGACCCATCCGACGATCCTTGTAGCAGGGTCAGCTCACTTGTCGCCCTGTCCCTTGTCCTGAACCGCTCGTCAGTTTCTGGGTTCCTTCGCGTCCTTTGCGTCCTTTGCGCCTTTGCGTTGAGATTGAGTTTTAATAACGGCCACCGAACATCCAGAGCAACAGCGGAAACAGTAGCGCGGTTAGCTTATCATTGCACGACCCCTTCCACGTTCCGGAGCGCAAAAATGAACCGCCTCATTCCGTGCTGCCCATTTATTCTCGCCCTCGTGATTTCCCTGTCCCCGGCGCAAGCCGAAGATCTCGCGACGGTGGTGGATCAGCGCATCCGCGCCATCGAACCAAAAGTGATCGCCTGGCGGCGCGACATTCACGAACACCCGGAACTTTCTAACCGCGAAATGCGCACCGGCGCGCTGATCGCAGCCCACCTGCGCAAGCTCGGCATGGAAGTGCGAACCGGGGTCGCGCACACCGGCGTGGTTGCGCTGCTCAAGGGCGGCAAGCCGGGACGGGTGGTCGCGCTGCGTGCCGATATGGATGCGCTGCCGGTGGTGGAGGAAGTGGACGTACCGTTCAAATCCACGGTGAAAACTGACTACATCGGCCAGTCCGTCGGCGTAATGCACGCCTGCGGTCACGACGCCCATATGGCCATACTCATGGGCGTGGCGGAAGTGCTGGCGAGCGTGCGCGACCAGTTGCCGGGGAGCGTCAAATTCATTTTCCAGCCGGCCGAGGAAGGCCCGCCGACCGGAGAAGAAGGCGGCGCGCCGCTGGTGATCAAGGACGGTGCGCTGGAGAACCCGAAACCCGATGCGATCTTCGGCCTGCACGTGATCTCCGGCATTCCCGCGGGGATGATCACCTATCGCGCCGGCCCGCTGATGGCCAGCGCGGACTGGCTCTACATCACAGTGAAAGGCAAGCAAACGCACGGCGCCTGGCCATGGGCGGGCATCGACCCGGTGATTACTTCGGCGCAGATCATCGGCGGATTACAGAATATCGTCGCCCGGCAGATCGACGTTTCCAAGGAACCGGCGGTCGTCACAGTCGCCACCATCCACGGCGGCACGCGCAAGAACATCATTCCCGACCAGGTGGAAATGACCGGCACCATCCGCACCTTCGACGAAGACATGCGCCAGGATGTCCATGCCCGGATCAAGCACATCGCGGAATCCATTGCGGAAGCCAACAATGCAAAGGCCGAGGTCAGGATCGACAAGGCCGTGCCGGTGACGGTCAATGATCCGGCACTGACCGAAAAGATGCTGCCGACCCTGAAGCGTATCGGCGGTGAAGGCGGATCGAAAATGAACCAGCGCGTGATGGTCGCCGAGGATTTCTCCTACTTCCAGCAGCAGGTGCCGGGCATGTTCTACTTCGTAGGCATTACGCCCAAGAGCGAGGACATGGCCAAGGCCGCGCCTAATCACTCCCCGCGCTTCGCCATCGACGAATCGGGATTGCTGCAGGGAGCACGGTCGCTCGCAGCGCTGGCGGTGGATTTTCTCACCCAAAAACCATGAGGGATAGGACTAAGTTTTCGAAAAGCTGGATTCAAAGAAAAAGAATTCTCCGTTGGAGCGAATCCCAGTCCAGATTATCGGGGGCGCTCTCAAAAACCAAGTGCAACATTTGTGGGAGAATATGTTGCATGGGAAAACGCTACGGTCAGTTGATTATTGAAGAGCGAACGATGATCCAGACGCAACTGGAGATGGGAATCAAACCGGCGGCGATTGCCTTGGGGTTGAATCGTTCGGCATCGACGCTTTCTCGCGAGCTGCGTCGAAACGGCTGGGTTCGCCCGAAGGA
>JANMYN010000641.1:0-3760 GCA_031382195.1 Betaproteobacteria bacterium | reverse complement strand
GCGGAGCCGCGCTCGAACTCCTTGCTGGCGCGCGCGGGCGATGCCTCGCGCCTCGTCCGGTTGCGCAAATTCGTGGCGCTGCTGGATTCCCCCAACAACGCCGGCGGCAACATTCATGTCGTCTATCTGAAAAACGCCGAGGCCGTGAAACTGGCCGAAACTCTGCGCGCAATCTACCACGGTGACGCCACTGCGGCGGCCGTGCCACGCACGGCTATGACCCCGCGCACGTCGCTCGGCGCGTCCGCGCCGGCAGCAGCGCAGTCGCCCATGCCGGCCACGAGCGCGCCGGCGCCGCTCGGCGCAAGCCAGGCCGTGTCCGAGCCTGCTACTCCCGGAATCATCCAGGCGGACGCAGCCACCAATTCGATCATCATCACCGCGCCCGACGCGATCTACAACAATATACGAGCCGCGCTGGACAAACTCGACGTGCGCCGCGCGCAGGTCTATGTCGAGGCGCTGATTGCCGAGGTCACCGCCGACAAGGCCGCGGAATTCGGCATCCAGTGGCAGAATCTGAGCGGGCTGGGCAAGTCCACGACACAGCAATTCGGCGGCACCAATTTCGGCACCACCGGCCAGAACATCATCGGCATCTCGCAGAATCCGGCGACGGCCGCCCGGGGGCTCAATATCGGCATCGTCAAGGGCACGGTCACGATCCCCGGCATCGGCCAGATCCTCAACCTCGGCGTCCTGGTTCGCGCCCTGGAAACCGACTCCAAAACAAACATCCTGGCCACGCCGACGTTGCTGACTCTGGACAATGAAGAAGCGTCGATCGTGATCGGCCAGAATGTTCCCTTTATCACCGGCCAATACGCGCTGTCCGGGGCAGCCACCACGCCGACCCCTTTCCAGACGGTGGAGCGACGCGATGTCGGGCTGACCTTGCAGGTCAAACCGCAAATCTCCGAAGGTGGAACAGTGCGTCTGCAGATCTATCAGGAGGTGTCCAGCATCCAGGACCAGACCAATCCGGCCGGCGTGATCACCAACAAGCGTGCGGTGGGCTCAACGGTTCTGGTCGACGACGGGCAGATCGTGGTCATTGGCGGTCTGATCCAGGATACGGTTATCGACGGCGTGCAGAAAGTCCCGCTGCTCGGAGATATTCCCTTCCTCGGCGCCCTGTTCCGCTACAAGACGCGATCGCACAAAAAAACCAATCTCATGATCTTCCTGCGTCCGACACTGGTGCGTGACAGCCAGCAGGCAGGCGCATTTACCGGCGAGCGTTACGACTATATCCTCGGCGAAGAGGCAAAGGCCCAGCCCGTGCACGATCCCGTCCTGCCCGACATTGAATCGCCCACCCTGCCGCCGAGACCTGCGCCGACGTCACCTCCGAAACCAGCGCTGGACATCGAGGTGAAACCGTACCGCGACGAAGGCCGCCGCTGATGAGCCGGGGGACAACCAGGATCGCCTACGCGTTTTCCAACAGCAACGGCGTCGTCGTCACTTCCCTGGATGCAGATCACGCGGAGGTGGCGGTGCGCAGCGGCGCGCAAGCTGCCGCGCTGGCCGAGTTGCGCCGTGTGCTGGGCGTGCCGGTGCGCGCGCGGCGCATCGCCACCGAGCAATTCGACGAGTTGATCGCCGCTACGTACAGCAGCGCTGATGTGGGGGCGGCGGCGCTGGCCGGAGACCTCGCGCAAGACCTGGACCTGTCCAGGTTACTGCAGGAAATTCCCAGAATCGAGGATCTTCTCGAAAGCCAGGACGACGCGCCGGTCATCCGTCTGATCAATGCATTGTTGACGCAGGCGCTGCGCGACGGTGCCTCGGATATCCATATCGAGCCCTTCGAAACGCGCTCGGTGGTGCGGCTGCGCATCGACGGCACGCTGCGCGACTTGATCGAGCCCGCGCGCGCCTTGCACGGCGCAATCGTCTCGCGCATAAAAATCATGGCGCAGCTCGACATCGCGGAAAAACGCCTGCCGCAGGACGGCCGCATCACGCTGCGCGTGGCCGGCAAGCCGGTGGACGTGCGCGTATCCACAATCCCCACCGGGCACGGTGAAAAAGTGGTGCTGCGCCTGCTCGACAAACAGGCCGGGCGGCTCGATCTCACGCGCCTGGGCATGGATGACACCACGCTCGAGAGCATGGACCGGCTCATCATCGAGCCGCACGGCATCGTGCTCGTTACGGGCCCGACCGGCTCTGGCAAGACCACCACGCTTTACGCCGCGCTGTCGCGGATAGATGCGACCGCACTCAACATCATGACGGTCGAAGATCCCATCGAGTACGACCTCGACGGCATCAACCAGACGCAGGTCAACCCGCGCATTGAAATGACCTTTGCGCGGGCACTGAGGACTATCCTGCGCCAGGATCCGGACGTGGTCATGATTGGCGAGATCCGCGATCTTGAGACCGCGCAGATCGCGGTTCAGGCGAGCCTCACCGGCCATCTGGTGTTTGCAACGCTGCACACCAACGATGCCGTCAGCGCGGTCACGCGGCTGGTCGACATGGGCGTGGAGCCGTTCCTGCTCGCCTCCAGCCTGATCGGTGTCGTGGCGCAGCGTCTGGTGCGCCGGCTGTGCCTGGAATGCCGCAAGCCCTTCGTCGCGGACGCGGCGCAATTGCGCGCTCTGGGCCTCACGCCCACCGACGGAACCCTGTATTCCGCCCAGAGCTGCGCCGCCTGTAACCGTTCCGGTTATCGCGGCCGCACCGGCATCTACGAGTTGCTGAATGTCGACGACGACTTGCGCCGATTAATCCATGACCGTGCCTCCGAGCAGACACTGCGCGCGCATGTGATCTCCCGCGGCATGCGCACCCTGCGTGATGACGGCATGCGCTGGGCCGCGCAGGGTGTGATCAGCCTCGAGGAAGTCGTGCGCGTCACGCGCGAGTAGAAGGATTAACGTCAACATCGAAATTCTCACCACGAAGACACGAAGAGCACGAAGGAACACAAAGAGATCAACATCCATAAAAGGTTCTCGATGCGCGATTTTTTCTGCTCATTCCAATCTCTCTGTGGGCGTGGCAGAGGCGCACACCAGTTCCCGTTTTGTCCTTCTTCGTGTGTCTTCGTGTCCTTCGTGCCTTCGTGGTGAGATTTTGTTCTGACGCTTTGTCCCCGGTAGTGAGGTCCTATTGAGCAATATAGAACTCGGATGAACCGGTAATGGAAGCCTTTCAGTATCAGGCGCTGGACGCCACCGGCCGCACCGTATCGGGCGTGGTGCAGGCCGACACGGCGCGCCAGGCGCGCGCCCAGTTGCGTGCACAGGGACTGTTGCCTTCGACGATCGACCACGTGCGCGCGCGCGAGCGCGCTCGCCAGGTTTGGGCGCGTGGGCTGTCCTCCGCCGAGCTAAGCCTGGTGACCAGGCAGATGGCGACGCTGCTCGAATCCGGTCTGACCATGGAGCAGTCGCTCAATGCCCTGATCGAGGAGGCCGCCGAGCCGTTTACCCGGGAGGTGCTTGCCGGCGTGAAGACTGAAGTAACAGCCGGCAGTTCGCTGGCGGGCGCATTGGGCGCCTACGAAAAGAGTTTTCCGGATTTCTACCGGGCGCTGGTACACGGCGGCGAGGAATCGGGCGCGCTGCCGACCGTGTTGCAGCACCTTGCGGATTATCTCGACTCGCGTCAGGCACTGAGGCAGAAAACCAGCCTCGCGCTGCTCTACCCGATCCTGGTCACCAGCGTCGCGATCATGATCGTCACCGGACTGCTGATTTATGTCGTGCCGCAGGTGGTACAGGTGTTCCAGCAGTCGCGCCAG
>JANMYN010000569.1:0-5201 GCA_031382195.1 Betaproteobacteria bacterium | reverse complement strand
GGTCAGCGGTCGCCAGCATGAATTCATTCTGAGAGCGGCAGGAGACCAACTCGTCCAGCAGCTTGCCCGTCTTGTCGATGGCCGCGTTGGCCTGGGCGATGACATACTTGCCTTCCTCGATTGCCGACAGGAATTCGATGTCGTCAGTCACGCGGCCGTTGGCGACCTTGCGATAGGGCGTTTCGAGAAAGCCGTATTCATTCGTGCGCGCATAAAGTGCCAGCGAGTTGATCAGGCCGATGTTCGGACCTTCCGGCGTCTCGATCGGGCACACCCGGCCATAGTGGGTCGGATGCACGTCACGCACCTCGAAGCCGGCCCGCTCGCGCGTCAATCCACCCGGTCCCAGCGCCGACACGCGGCGCTTGTGGGTGATCTCGGATAACGGATTGGTCTGGTCCATGAATTGCGACAGCTGGCTGGAACCGAAGAATTCGCGCACCGCCGCGGAAACCGGCTTGGCATTGATCAAATCGTGCGGCATCAGGTTTTCCGACTCGGCCTGGGACAGACGCTCCTTGACCGCGCGCTCGACCCTGACCAGGCCGGCGCGGAACTGATTTTCCGCGAGTTCGCCGACCGAACGTACGCGGCGATTGCCCAGATGATCGATGTCATCGATTTCGCCGCGCCCGTTGCGCAGGTCGATCAGAATCTGAATGACGGAAATGATGTCCTCATTGGAAAGGGTGCCCGGACCGGTCAGTTCATCGCGCCCGACGCGGCGATTGAATTTCATCCGGCCCACGGCGGACAGGTCATAACGTTCTCCGGCATAAAACAGGCCGTTGAACAGCGTGCGAACCGCGTCCTCGGTCGGTGGTTCCCCGGGGCGCATCATGCGATAGATCGCCACTTGCGCAGCCAGTTGATCGTTGGTCTCGTCGGCGCGCAGTGTCTGCGAGATGTAAGGGCCTTGATCCAGATCGTTTGTATAGATGGTCTCGATCTCAGCCACGCCGGCTTCGACGATCTTCTTGAGCAGATCTTCCGTCACTTCATCGTTGGCATTGGCGACGATCTCGCCAGTGTCTTTGTTGACCAGGCCGCGGCCCAACGCGCGTCCGATCAGGAAATCCTCCGCGACTGTGACCTTGCTGAGTCCCGCCTGCTCCATCTCGCGCACGTGCTTCACCGTAACGCGTTTGTCCTTCTGGACGATGAGCTTGCCCTGCTTGGTAACAATGTCGAAACGCGCCGTCTCGCCGCGCAGGCGATCCGGCTTGAGTTCAAATTGAATGCCCTTCTTCGATAGATGGAAGGTATCCATCATGAAGAAGCCGGCCAGAATCTGTTCCGGGGTATAGCCGATTGCCTTCAGCAGGATTGTCGCCGGCATCTTGCGCCGACGATCGACGCGGAAGTACAGATAATCCTTGGGATCGAACTCAAAATCCAGCCATGAGCCGCGGTACGGAATGATGCGCGCCGAGAATAACAACTTGCCGGAGGAGTGCGTCTTGCCGCGGTCGTGTTCGAAGAAAACGCCTGGAGAGCGGTGCAACTGGGACACGATGACCCGTTCGGTGCCGTTGATGACAAAAGAGCCGGTGGTGGTCATGAGCGGAATCTCGCCCATGTAGACCTCCTGTTCCTTGACTTCCTTCACGGTCGGCTTGGCTGCTTCCTTGTCCATGATCGTGAGCCGTACCTTCGCGCGCAGCGGAGCGGCATAAGTCAGACCGCGCTGCTGGCATTCCTTCACGTCGAAAGGCGGAATGCCGAGCTGATAGCTGACGAAATCGAGCCGCGCATTGCCGGAATGGCTCGCGATCGGGTAGATCGACTGGAACGCAGCCTGCAGCCCTTGAGTCTTGCGCTTGTCCGGATGCGCGGCCGCCTGCAAGAACTGCGCGTAGGAATTGATCTGGGTTGCCAGAAGATAAGGGACAGGCAGCACGCTCGCACGCTTGGCGAAGCTCTTGCGAATCCGCTTTTTCTCGGTGAAGGAATAAGCCATGACATCTCCGATTCACGGCAGCGGCGGGAGTCGCACGCTGCGTTCATCGACTGGTGTTTGGCGTGGTGGTTGGCCTCTACCAACCGCTGGCTGACGATGAACGGGAACCCGGTCATCCGACCAAACCTGTCTTCTGCAGTCGCTTCAGAAGACAAAGAAAAACCGTGCCGGATTTCCCCGCTGGTTTTTCTTTGGCCTCTCGCCCTCTCAATAAAAAGGGCAGAAGGCCGGCGGCCGAAGCCGCCAGCATTCCGAGTGCCTTGCTTACTTGATTTCCGCCTTGCCGCCGGCGTCTTCGATCTGCTTCTTGATGTCTTCGGCATCCTTCTTCGGGATGGCTTCCTTGACCGGTTTCGGCGCGCCGTCCACCAGATCCTTGGCTTCCTTCAGTCCAAGCCCGGTAACCGCACGGACCACCTTGATCACATTGACCTTGTTGTCGCCGCACGAGTTAAGGATGACGGTGAACTCGGTCTTTTCTTCTGCGGCAGCCGCGCCGCCACCGGCGGCAGGCGCTGCGACGGCGACCGCGGCCGCAGCCGCGGAAACGCCGAATTTTACTTCCATGTCCTTGATGAGCTGGGAAATCTCGAGAACGGTCAGATTCGAAATCTTGTCGAGAATTTCTGCTGTTGCAGTTGCCATGATGTTTCTCCTGGAATCCTGAAAATTGTTGAGTCGCGGAATCGTTTTAAGCAGCCTGTTTCTCTTTTTGATCCCTGATAGCAGCCACGGTCCGCACGAATCTTCCTGGCACTTCATTGAGCGTCTGGACAAATTTGGCGACCGGCGCCTGCATGGTACCCATGAGTTTCGCCAGCAATACCTCGCGGCTGGGCATGGTGGCCAGGGTCGCGACTTCTTTAGGAGTCATGACCTGGCCAGGCATCGCGCCGGCCTTGATGACGAACTTTTCATTCGTCTTGGCGAATTCGTTGAGCACCTTCGACGCTGCCACCACATCGGTGGAAATTCCATACGCGAGCGGGCCGAACATATGCTCGGCCAGACCCTCGAATGGCGTGCCGGTTACGGCGCGTCGTGCCAGGGAATTCTTGAGAACGCGGAGGTACACGCCCGAGTTGCGCGCTTTGGCGCGCAATGCAGTCATGTCACCGACTTCGAGGCCGCGGTATTCGGCGAGTACGATGGATTGCGCATGCGCAACCTTCGCACTGATCTCCGCCACTGCCGCTTTCTTTTCGTCTAGATTGAGACTCAAAGGTCTACCCTCCTAAAGTTGAACAAAAGGCCTTATACCGAGGTAATCAGCCTCACCCTTCAGATCTAGCGACCTTCGATCCAGGAGCCGACAACAACCCGTCTGCTCGAAACCTGTTTCGTGGGTGCGCCATCTGCGTTGGGCGTCAGGGGTGAGGAGCAAGGCGTGAGGGGTAACCCCAACGCCCGGCTCTTCCACCTTCACGATTAAGCGTCCCCGGTTCTTCGCTCGGGATCGGTGCGGGCTTTTACGCCTCTCACCTTTCGCCTCGCGCCTCACCGGCTCGGCCCCAACGGTCTTTGACGGCCCCGGCCACTTCGCAGCCGGATCCCAAAGTTCTTACTTAGCGGCCACAGGCTTCCCTGCTCCGCCTTAAATCCTTACTGGGTGGCCAGGCTTCCCTGATCCACGCGCACGCCCGGGCCCATGGTGCTGGAGACCGAGACCTTCTTTAAATAGATACCCTTAGTACTCGCAGGCCGGGCTTTGTTCACTGCATCGAGCAATGCCAGGAAATTTTCCTTGAGCGCATCCTCCGTGAACGACGCTCGACCGATGGTGCACTGGACAATACCCGCTTTGTCTGCACGGTATTGCACCTGGCCGGCCTTGGCATTCTTGACGGCTTCCGCAACGTTCGCCGTGACCGTCCCCACTTTCGGATTGGGCATCAGACCCCGCGGTCCGAGCACCTGGCCCAGCTGACCGACTACGCGCATGGCGTCTGGCGTGGCGATGGCAATATCGAAGTCGATCTTGCCCTCTTTGACCTGGGCCGCCAGATCTTCAAACCCCACGACATCAGCACCCGCGTCCTTCGCCGCCTGCGCCTTGTCCCCCTGGGCGAACACGGCCACGCGCACGGTCTTGCCGGTCCCTTTAGGCAACACGATCGCACCGCGCACGGTCTGATCCGACTTCTTGGCATCGATGCCAAGATTGATGGCAACATCGATTGACTCGTTGAACTTCGCGCTGGCGCCGTCCTTGACCAGCTTGATCGCGTCAACAATCGGATACGCCTTGTCGCGGACGACCTTGGTGCGCAAAGCCTTGGTACGCTTGGATATATGAGCCATGTCAGAACCCCTCCACTTCGACGCCCATGCTGCGAGCGCTGCCCGCTACCGTACGCATGGCCGCCTCCAGGCTGGCCGCGGTCAAATCGGGCGTCTTTTGCTTCGCGATCTGCTCCACCTGCGCACGGGTCAGCCGGCCTACTTTACTAGTGTTCGGCGTCGCGCTGCCTTTCTCGATCTTGGCCGCCTTGCGGATCAGCACCGCGGTCGGCGGGGTCTTGATGATGAAGGTGAAACTCTTGTCCGCGAATGCCGTGATCACCACTGGCAGCGGCAGGCCCGGCTCGACGCCTTGCGTCTGGGCATTGAACGCCTTGCAAAACTCCATGATGTTCAGGCCGCGCTGGCCGAGTGCCGGACCGATGGGCGGACTCGGGTTGGCCTTGCCTGCAGGTACCTGCAGCTTGACGAAACCGACTATCTTCTTTGCCACAAAAAACTCCTCTAGAGAGTGGGTACTAGCGCACGCCCGCAGGCGCGCTCCCCGTTATATAACGCTTACGCCTTCTCGACTTGACTGAAGTCCAGTTCCACGGGCGTGGCGCGCCCGAAGATGGATACCGATACTCGCAACTTGTTCTTGTCGTAGTTCACTTCCTCGACGGAACCGTGAAAATCCGTGAACGGACCTTCCTTCACGCGAACCGCCTCTCCGGTCTCGAACAAAACCTTCGGTTTGGGCTTTTCCACGCCCTCCTGAATCTGATGCAGGATTGCCTGAACTTCTTTCTCGCTGATAGGGGGTGGGCGTCGCCCCGGTGCGCCGCCGACAAAGCCGGTCACCTTGGCGGTGTTCTTGACCAAATGCCAGGTCTCGTCCGACATTTCCATTTCCACCAACACATAACCCGGGAAGAACTTGCGCTCACTTATATTCTTCTGCCCAGCCTTCATCTCGACCACTTCCTCGACCGGCACCAGAATCTGACCGAACTGGTCT